>NZ_JCAIUL010000009.1:0-246332 GCF_059445505.1 Paenibacillus sp. Y301
CAACAAGGTGAGATGTGGAAATTCGTTCAATGCGTTGATTTTGTCCGTCTGATTGTTTAAACTTCATATTTAGAGCGCCTCCTTGATGGTGTTGGGTTATTAACCCGTCGACAAACCCATCATACTGAGGCGCTCCTTTTTTGACAAAGGCCAAATCTTAGGCCTTACAGGAATGTTTACCTTAACGAAAACAAGGAGCAGCTGCCGTGGCAATCTGCTCCTTGTTTGATTGAACTATTGTGTTCCGTTAGTTCAATCATTCTTCTTGGCTTGCTCTAGCGGGTTTTTGAGGGCAGGCAGCAGGATGCCGTCAATTAGCGCTGTGAAGAAAGGCTTATCGAAGGGTTTACGCTGGATCAGTCCGCGAAAAGATGCCACTGATGTAATAACCTTGCAGGCCATCTCAATGTCCGCATGAGCCGGAATCTCACCGCGGGCGACGGCTCGGTTCATAAACTCGCGGTTCACATCCGCCCAGGGCTCGAAAATCTCGGCTACTTTTGCCTCGGCAAATGACGAATGCTGCAAAAAGGAACCTAGTCCCGCCAGGACTCGGAGTTTGCGCTCTTCTTCCGCGATGGATTGCGGTTTCAGTAGCATAAGGAGATCCCCACGCAAGCTCCCTGTATCCGGAAGGCTCTCGAGCTCCAGATGATTTTGATTCATCCAACTTAACGCGTCTCGAACCAAATCTACCTTAGAGGACCAACGGCGATACACCGTCGCTTTCCCGGCCTTTGCTCGAGCTGCGATCATGTCCATGGTCATCCCATCAAAGCTCGATTCGGCGAGGATTTCTATCGCCGCCTCGAGGATTTTTTCATCCCGCGTGTGGTCACGCTTGCGGCCCAATGCTGGTGCTGGCTTTTCTGCAGGAGCCTCGGTTGATTCGCCCTTCTGGGACATTTCCTTCTTGATTTCATTCATAAATATAGCTCCTTTTAAAATTCACTTATAGAACTTATTAGTTTCGGAACTTTACAGTTCCGTATATATATGTTTTAATATCATTATCCCACATCGAGCGGGAAATATATAGATGGCAACCTGCCAGAAGGAGATTACAAACATGCAGAACAAACCCGTAGCCTTGATCACCGGCGCCAATAAAGGAATTGGTCTACAAATTGCAAAGGGTCTAGCGGAGAACGGCTTCACCGTGCTCGTCGGATCACGCAACCTTGAGAATGGAGAAGTTGCCTCTAACAGCATCGGTTCAGATGCGCATGCCCTTCAGCTTGACGTTACAGACCAAGATTCTATTGTTGCTGCTACAGATCGTATTCGAAATGAATTTGGTCGTCTTGATGTACTCGTCAACAATGCAGGTATCTCCCATGCAGGCAAGCCTGACGATCCATTTCCAAGCGGAGGTGCAGCGAGTGGCCTTCTGACCGTCGCTTCACTCGAAGATATTCGCTCGGTTTATGATACGAATGTTTTTGGTGTCATTGCAGTCACCCAGGCAATGTTGCCCCTGTTGCGCGAGGCTCCCGCAGCACGCATCGTCAACATGGGTAGCACCGGCGGCTCTCTGAGCTGGAACTCCATGCCGGAAAATGATCATCGTGCCATATTTGGGGCCTATTCGGCGTCCAAATCGGCTGTTCATGCGGTGACGCTTGCGTTTGCCTTTGCGCTCGAATCGACCAACATCAAGGTCAACGCGGCATGCCCAGGTCATACATCCACTGCGCTCAATAATTATTCCGGCGCTCGTAGCGTTGAACAAGGGGCGAGTGAAGCGGTTCGGCTTGCGATGATTGGTGCGGACGGTCCAACAGGAACGTTCTCGGATGAGGATGGTCCCATCGCGTGGTAATTAAAATTGATACAATAATAGCTGAAGATTAAGGAGGATATCCTTATGCATGTTTTCGTAACCGGAGCAACAGGCTACATCGGTTCCGCTGTCGTCGGTCTTGTTCGCTCAGACAATAGTGCCGCCAAACTAAAAGATGCCGGGGCCGAAGTGCATCGCGGTGACATCGACGATCTCGACAGCCTTCGTAGCGGTGCGGCTGCTGCGGATGGCGTCATTCATCTTGCATTCAATCATGACTTCTCGAACTTCACCGGGGCACTTACAGCAGATCTTCGCGCCGTCGAAGCGATGGGGCAGCGCTGGAAGGTTCCGATAATCCGTTCGTAATCACCACACACGTCAATGGAGTAGCAGCGGAATGCAGTATTATCGCTGGCTGGGCGCGGAGTGCGGACATCCAGCGTAGAGCTTTGTCCTTCGGTTCACGGAGAGGGCGATACCGGATTTGTGCCGAGGCTGATTCATGTTGCCAAAACGAAGGGAATCTCAGCCTATGTAGAAGAGGGAACCAATCGTTGGCCGGCCGTTCACCGACTTGACGCCGCGCATCTATACCGCCTTGCGTTAGAGAAGGCATCTGCCGGTTCAAGATTAGATGGGGTCGCAGATGAAGGAGTGCCGTTTCGAGACATTGCCAGCGTAATTAGTAGACGCCTGAATGTACCTTTAGTCGGTATTCCACGTGAAGAAGCGGATGCGCACTTCGGCTTCCTCGGCGCGCTAGCAGTACTAGATATCCCAAGATCAAGCGTTGCGACTCAAGAGCTTCTAGGATGGAGGCCGATTCAACCTGCACTTATTGCCGATCTCGATCAGTCTCATTATTTCAACGACTAATTGGAATGCTCCCGTAAATCTCGGGAGCATTTTCTCTTTATCGAACAAAATTTAATCTGGCCGTTATTTACGAAGAGTAGGATCAATATTGCTTCGTTTTTTAAAAATGAATTATTTAAAGATCGAGTTCTCGCAATCTTTTCACTCGTTCTCCACCGTTTTTCTGTAAATAATACCCTTATCGCTGCCGCTAACCTGCCCGTTCGCTAAAAAAATACATCAATCCAGCAACTGCAAATGAAACAACTCCTGCTAAAGTAGACCATTTAGCAACTTTCTTCATCATTTCAAGATCTTCCTTAGGCTCTGAACTATGTTGGTAACCATTCATCCATGATCTAATGCAAAGACCAGAAACAGAAATAAAAATCATCCCTAGAAAGATGAAAAAATTCATAATTGATCTCCCTTCCCAATCACCCTAGATACTAATTTAACGTTTATTACAGGAAAAGGTTGTAAAGAAGTCAAGTTCATTGTGCTATCCTATTCGTTAACTAAAAAGGGCTACCGAATGTTGGCAGCCTTTTCTTCAAGATTTTCTTTTTTCATAATCTAAAATGTTCAATAACTAATGCAAATTGTTCTTCAACACTCATGTCGGGTGTTCTTTCAAGTGTTTTGATATCATTCTTTACGCAGGCATTTTTAATCGCATCTGAAAACTTAATGATGGACTTGTTACTCTGCTTTATCGTTTCCTCTGGATTTGTTGTATAAGCGTTAATACAGTCCAAAATCATCTTATGGTCTTCTCTGAAAAAATATAATCTTTCGATTTCTGAAGCAGACGTATAGAGACACATCATTCTTTCTTTAGGAATAAAGGATAGGATATGCTCAGGCATTATGCCTAAATCAATAATAATCGGTTTGTTATTCGGCATTCTCAACAAATCGATAACAAAGAACTCCATCATCTCTTCGACGATCTGAAGGAGCCATTTATAATGGTCATCAACGGGTTTATTAAACCACTTCTCCCAGTCTAAATTAGGATTAGGCATTTGAAGGGCAGGATAGTCAACAGGGCTAGTAAAGGGTCTATATTTTAAGACATCATCCCCTAGTGTTTGAAATCCAAAGTCTTCTATAAGTTTCTTTGTCATTGTGGTCTTCCCAGCGCAAGCTCCACCATTTAACCAATATACATGATTTAATTGTTCTCTTAGATAATTATCATTAATCTTCATGTTTACTCCTCCTCATCATTTTATTGTTGAAGGAGATGGCGTATTCTTATCATTCTGTAACAGTGAAAACACATAAAAGAGCCTCCTTATATTCCGTTATTTATTTTGTAAGCAAACCGAGTATATCTCATTATTCTTACTATTAAATCGATGCCGCTCATCCGCTATTCCACTATTATTCTACTATTCCCGTTAGCTCAATCATTTCCTACTTTCTTCTTCAAACTTTTGGATTAACCCTTGAGACCTTTTCATTGCTTCCTGTAAGTCATTCGCTGGTGCTGTAATCATATATCCGTTTGATGGGGACCACTGGCCATCATCATTCGTAACTTTAATTGTAAATTCAGAGAATTTATCATCAGTATATACATATACCCAACCGTAAGTGAAAATATCAGGCTCTATTCTACCTTTATCTTCTTTGATTCGAAAAGCGGAGAAAATGGTTGTGAAATTATGACCATCGTAATGCAACTCTAATTCTGTTCTATCTTTAGGAATTTGAGGAACCTTACTTCCTTCAAAGTCAATTACACCTTTAAAGGTTCTTTTTCCATTTATATGATTTTGCAACTTTCCATCAAGACGTACTTTTATACGCTCGATTATCCCTTCCGTTCCTAGTCGATAATAAACACCATTTACTGTCTCTGAGTACCGCTTAGGTATGAAGTACCAAGTAGAGAATATACTTGCGATTATTGCAATTATCATAACTATAACAGCAATTTTTCGCTTCATTAGACACCTCTTTTATTGTTTCAGGCTCTTTCTGTAATAAACGTAAACATACACACTAAGTTGCATTATCTTCTCTTTTTGAAAAAACAGCTGATTTATCCACTGGTACCCTGTCTGATGTCCAATTGGCTTAAGGTCCATAGGTACGGGTGGCTCTACCACTTGGTCAGTTGGATCTGTTGCCTGAATCACTTCTCATAAATTCTTGATATCTCATTTAAGTGTTTATTAGTTTCTAACATGTTATTAATAATACTCAATGTATTATAATTCTTAGGCAATGTTACTATTCTATTAAGTAAAATCCATCTCAAACAAGCGATAGCTTCAAATAATTTCAACTGCTCTTCTGGAAATCCGTTCATTTCCATATATGTCTTGATGAAAATGCGATATGATTCTTCGTCTGTATATATCAGCATCAAAAAACCAGACCATGCCACATCATATCTGACATCACCTAATTGTGCATTGGTCCAGTCAATGATTGTAAATCTTCCTTGCTCTTCTAGAATGTTTCCCAGATTAAAGTCACCGTGTATAATACAATCTTGTTGCATATTTGATTGTTCTACAAGTCTCCCTAGTATATTGTGAATGTCTTTGTGTTCCGTTAGTCCTGGAAAAAAACAATCAATAAAATCAAATTTCCTATGCATCGATGTATCCAATTGATTTATTGATGTTCTATGTATTTCAACTAATAGTCCCGAGATAACTTTTATTGTTTGCTCGTCTACTGTAGAGACCGATTTCCCATCAAAACTTGTAACTAATACTTTATTTAAATCCTCGTCATAACCCCAACCATACGGCTTTGATACAGAAACCCCGGTGTCGAAAAGAACTTGGAGTAATTTATACTGATAATTAACATCTGTACTTAATCCTTGATTCCAAATCTTGACTACCGCGCTTCCATACTTAGAATTCACTCTAATTACTTCGGCTTCTAATCCTCGTGGTAAATGATTCACTGTTATTTCGTTTGATTCATTCAGAATATCATTCAAAATTGCAGTTTGTTCTATCCATTTAAAATATTTAAAGTTTTTTATGTTTATCATCCTTTCGCAGGGAATTCTAATACGTTTGGCATTCCTGACGTTCCAGCAGCTTAAGTAAGTGACCAATGTAATGGGGAATCGGACTTAACATGTGAATGTATCCCTCAATCTATTTCTCTAATATTTCACTTCGAGCCCGAGGAGTTGACATTTCAACGATAGAATTCTTTGTTGTGTGATGCCCCCACTTTATCAAATTCCCTGTCCTATTACTTTCTTAACATATACTTTGAGTTCCATGAGTAATCCCTGTCTGATCATTTACATACTCAATTCCATTTTCACAGTTGGATTCTCTTTCCCACACGACTTTATATTCTCCATTCTCATAATCTACTGTAATAATATCAATTTCTTCTTGATCATTATTTGTTTCCTGTTGTGCTTTTACAATTGAAATTGCTTGATCTTCTGTAATTAATTTATCCCTCGAATTATCACATCCACACAAACCAACTATCAGAATAATTATCAAAAAACAGTACTGCAAATATCTCACTTCATTACCTCCCACAAGGTTGATAATTCAATTTATTTATCCCTTGCTACAACCAAAAAATAATGGTATTAATTCGATTAGTGGTCATGCCTTCTCTCCACGGACTGTAGGTAGGGGGGCTGAATCTTTAGCTAATTATTCTCTTCGAGTATCTTAACTTCATTGGAAGTCACCATGTATTTATAAATCGAGCGCATTTGAGGCCCCTCTCCGTCTTTAGGTTCACAATCTCGTTGAATTTTGATCACAAAGCCATTATCATTTTCCTTGCTTTCAATAACCTTGTTGAATGTTTCCAAGTTGTTACCGCATATAGGAACCTTTCTTAAGACCCTATTTGTAGCAGTTTCTTCAGTCAATTTTTGTTCAAAAATACACCCAGATAACAATATGATTAGTATAAACATATGCAATAATTTACGCATTACTTAACCCCCTTTAATAAGTTAGACGTAAAGATTATTTCTTTTGTTTTACTTTAGAACGCTTTAGAGGGTTTTCATAATGTTCGCTGATTCCCTATACTTTGCGCATTTCTGAAGTCCAAGCAGTTTAAGTGACCTAATAGGAAGGGGTCTCAGACTTAGCGGGGTGATGGCGCAGTATGAAGCTTTATTAAACGAATTTCTACTCTAACAAGAATAATCCTTCAATGTTTCCTTTATATTCTTCAAATCGTTTTAAATCATCAATTGCTTCCTGTACAACATCTTCTGTATTTCCGTATATCCCTTCTGTCGCTAGATAATATCCATCACTTAATCGGTCTAGAAAAGAAAATTCAGTAACATCTTTATCTGACGAACAACCATGAGTATATAAACGAAATATATATGTAAAAAATTCATCCTCAGATATCTTCTGCTTTACAAAATCCGAACGAATCAGACACAGCATAATATACATCGGGATCACAAATTCATTTTTACCATAAATAGTCTTTAGAAAAGATAAATTATCTTCAATGGATTTGGAACCTGATAATGAGAGTTCAATAAAATCATAAGGAACATCAACATGTTCAATGCAAAAATCAGCCCAGTTTATAACTTCACTTCTGCTAATATAACCTGTAGCTAGAGCAAGATAATATATACCTGCTTTGATATTTAAGTCTTTCAAATGTTTATCAATCCTTAGTAGAATTTCATCTAACGTTGTTACATTCCGATGTTCAATCGTCTTATTAGGAAGATAATAAAGAATCTATTTCAAACCAATGTTCAGTCAACCATAACATTTCATCTTTGAAACGCTTTGGGATTTCGTCACATTCGCCAAAAAATTCCGGTTGTATCCACCAAGGTATTTCAATGCACCACGATAGCCGCAAAGCGTCTGCTATATTAGATAAAGTCAACGCAGAATGCTGTGAATATCCTTCTAGGAAAGCGCATACCTTTTCGACGTTCATTATATTTCCTTCCAATGCAAAAGAAAGTATTGCTCTTCCTATGTCATGCCAAATATAGCTGAAGCAATTACGGTCGAAATCAATGACCGCGGATACGCAATTCACATCGAATAGGATATTTCCGGGTTGAAAATCCTCATGGGCAAATCCTTTTGGAAACTTATCAAAAAATTCGTTATTAAGTTGCTTCAAAATTGGTTCCAGCGCAAGCAATGCTTTCCGATATTCAACGTGATTATCAGATGAGAATTTCATCATACTGGAGTTAAAATATTCCCATAATAAATCCATCGTATAACCGCCGAAACTGGGTAGGGTCTTGACCGAATGCATCGGCAATTGTGAAAACGCTCTGTGCATTGTAGCGCAGGTGCTACCGAGACTGTACATTTGCGATACAGTGATTGTGTCGGGACTTTCTATCTTTCCGGTGCGAAAATCCATAACCATATAAGCTGTTTTGTCATCTAACCAACGAATTACACGGTCTCCGCATTGCCACAGAATTGGACAGGGAACGCCGTTTTTTTCAAGGATAATCTGCCGTTGTAGCGCGGACTCGATTCTCTTAATTTGTTCTCTGCGAAACCGCTTATTGCTGTATTGTTTGACCAATAGTTCGCCTTTTTCAGTAGAAACCTTCCATTTCAGATTCAACATTCCACCTGTTACCGGAGTAATTTGATTGAAAGTGATCCCATAGCTCTCTTTTAAATCAGCTATAATACTTTCCTCCATTTATTTACACCTTCTTGTTTTTTTATTGGTGGTTTTGTGGAGATAAGCTACTCCGAAATTCATCTTGCAGACCAAGGGTCACAAGACACGCAGCGTAGATACAATGTTTTAACATGTCCACGACTGATTCGCTAATCTATACAAGAGTCCTTACAATAAATTCATATTCCTTTGTATTAAGATTAATTATCCTTGTTCTTAAATCGTTCTTAGAAATGAAAACCGGCTCCCCATCCCTATCAATACAATAAGATATTGGTATTGAAATACCGCAATTTCTATATGAACCATCTGCATGACTTGTACCAAGTATCATCGTATTATATTTAACTGCGATTCTCTTCGCTTCAGAAATCCACTCATCAAATTGTTCTTCACTGAACATACCTACACCTATCGGATGTGCAATATACGTTAAACTTGTCTCATATTCTTCTAATCCAAGTAAACCTTGCAATAATTCTACACATAATAAATAGCCGATCTTAGAATCATTAACCTCAACTGCAGAAGGAGTATATAAACGAACATTCATGGGTGATTTTGCACGTTCTAAAATGATTTCACCAAGCTCATTAATTATCAATGCCCGATCTTTGTTGTTATCTCGATAACCGGTAATTATCATTTTCTTATACTTATTTGCTAACGCACATGCTTTAGCTACGTTATCTTTACCTGTAATGTAACCCTCAGGAAATAACACTGTATCAAAATCATAATCTAATGCTATTTCAGTTTGAAGTTGTTCAAGATTTCCTTCATGGGTTGGCTGAGAGATAAGGATTTTCATAGAATGTACCCTCTTTTCAATTGTCCGCTAGATGAGGTTGTATAAGGGCCGTACGGTTCGCAGACGAATGTTATATTAGATGATTTGGCTGGCCTCTTTCATATACGATTAAGGTTTCTTTGCTTTCCATATATATCTATACTCTTTCATTTCAATTCTTCCATCATTATTATTTTCTTAGATTTTCTTTTCAAGTTCTTCCTTATATTCAGGCCTTGTATAATCAGGATTCCCTGGTATTCCAGATATGAACTTGGCAAATTCATTATGGTTAGGAAATGTGATTTTGGCATCGTTGTATTCTCTTATTTCTATGTCCTTATAACTATTATTCATTAACCGTTCCTTAACAGTATCTAATGATCCCGAATGTATTCCAAATATCGTTCCCCCTGATTGAAGAATTCGACTATGATTTATGATCGAGGTCGGTCCTCTACGATTATATATCAGGTTAAATTGTCCCTCTGAAAAGGGCAGCTCTTGCTTTGTTGTTGTATCGATAAACAGCAAATTAGAAATGTGCGTTTCTTTCAAAGTCGCCCTAGCTATCTTAATCATCTCAATTGAGTTATCAAATCCAATGATTGAATTGGCGTGTTTAGCCATCTTTAAAGTGAAATCTCCGTGCCCACAACCTGCATCTAAAACAGAATGGAGATTAGGTAACATACTTATTAACTCTTGTTCAAAAATCTGTTCAGCTGAAATTCCTTCCACTTTGAAAATAGCATTGCTTCTGTAGCCGCCATTCCTAATAGCCAATGAATTATACCAATCTACTCCCATGTGATCCCTCCATATAATATGTATATACGTTCGCACATTACGAGGATCCAACTTGCGTAAGGCCTCTTGGTCCGGGTGGCGACGAAGTAGAAATGTTAAGTTAGATGATGTTACCAGGCTTCTCTGAAATAACCCGCGGTATATTCCCTTGAAATTCGATCTGTAAAACTTCAACAGTGACAATGAATTTAGACGATGCTTACAGTCTCTTTAACATATGTATATCATTTGGCTCTAGATCAAATAATTCTTGGTCTAATTCATCTGTTAATTCACTTCCACAGTGTTTATAAAAGTTTACTGCCGACTCTGTCTCTGTCGAAGAAATATACAAGAATTTTGCTCCTCTATTCATTGCTTCTTTGCTTAACTCGTTCATTAATTGTTTTCCTATTCCTTGCCTTCTAAAATTTCTTGTCACATACATAAGATCTATTTGAATTCGGTCTTTATTTTTCCCTCTTAATTTGTGGCCTAAAACACCAAAACCTATAAGACATTCATTCTCAAATGCTCCATAAGCTATTCCACAATCTGTGATTTCAATTCTAAACCTTTTTAATAATTGATCTAAATCCCTAGTATTCCATGTTGGACATTCATGATCGGTTCTGATTTCTTTAAGTCCCTCATTACTATTTTTGTAGATCAGATTAACTTTTTCTGATCGATCAATTTCTTTAATTTTTTTTACTTCTTCGAGCTTCATTTCTCTAATGATCATCTATGACCAACTCCCATTCCAAATTAAGTCTGGTAATTTATCGCCGAACATTTTTGTGTCTACGAATTACTGACCTTCAAACAGCTTATGTGGCCGAAGGGAACGGGTCGCCAGACTTAGATGTTGAATGTATCACCTGAATTAACTTTCTCCGATATCCCTCTTGGGAATCAAGGGCTAATGTTCTTCGATTCACTCCAAAACAATCATTCATATAATTATGTTAAGTAAGCAGGGAACATTATTGGAAAACTCACTAAAAACCCTATAATCAGAATAATTATTGCTTGTTTTATTGAATTAAGTGATCTATAAAATAGTGTTTTCATATTTCTATTGTAATAGAAGCTACTAATTAGAATAAGTAATATATAGATTACTAACATCGAAATACCGATAGATCTCGAAGTTACTGAAGGTCCAATATAATCTTCTCTAAATCTATGCTCATACTCAAATCCAAAATACGCACCATAGAAAAATAGATAAATAAATAATGTTATTATTGATGCAATGAGAAGTAATGTAACTTTTATCTTTAGTTTATTAATACCCTCATTCGAATTCTCTCTCATATAATCCTGCTTTCTGGTTATTTCATGAAACGTTCGCGCATTCCTGACGTTTCAAGTAGCTCAAGTGACCGTAGAGAGCCGGTCATCAGACTTAGCCGGACACAACCGCGCTTAGTCAGTGTAGGTGTATCGCCTGATTCAACTTCACCGCAAGTATTCCTAGAGACCCAGAGTCGGTAAGCCGGCTCATAGCGTGTTATTAACTAATATTCCCTCTTTCTCGAACCCCGTTTAATGGTCTTATGCTTTTATTGGTGCCATATTTATCTCTTTGCTCGTGTTTTTTTGTTTCAATACTCTACGTATTAACTATTTATACGTCTATTTTCTTCTTGCATTAGCCAATGCCGTATTCCCTTACCGGCATAAGGTTCATCTTTATATCTTGGTACAATATGTAAATGAGAATGAAAAATATACTGACCGCCCACTTCTCCTATATTCCAACCAAGATTATAACCATCTGGCTTATATTTTGTGTCTAAGTAATTTTTTGTTATATCAATCAATTTTTTTGTGTCTATCCATTCTCTTTCTGATAAATCAAATGGTGTCTCTTTATGTACTTTCGGTATGATATAACATGACCCTATTAATATATTACTATCATCAGAGACACAGACAACTGATTCATATTCAAATAAAACATGCTGAAAATTTGCTTGGTAATTACAGCATTTACAATTAACTTTTGTATTCATCTTAACCTCCAAGTTTCAAAAAGCTTAACTACAACTCTAGGATCTTATCCCGAGTTAATCTAATCTTTGGCTTGTTTTGCCATTCAATATCTATTAAATCAGATAGACAGGACAATAATTTCAATCAGCAAATATACGGTACACAAACTATAGCTTTTTCACTTTTTAGATGCACTCATAATATTATGGGTTAGGAGATTTCACTACCGTTTGGGTACCCCACTCATTTTGCAATGTTATTTTAACTTTTTTCTCATAATCAGTTTAGGTTCAATTTCATAATACGCAGAAAATCCTAATTTTTCATATAATTTTGCAGGTCCCATATAATCATATTCCGTATTCATAAATTCTCTATTAGGATACGCTTCTACAAAATCAAAACCCTCTCGTGCCGCATCTACGCAGACGCTTTTCAAGAGTAATTCTGCAATGCCATTCCTTCTCATATCAGGAGCAATTACAAAACAGAACACAGCTTTAACTTTTATATCTGGAGAAGATTCCTTCTTATTAACTGTACTCATATACATTTTGCCACACTGGCATTCAAGACAATCCGATTTTGTGTTTGCATTACACCAGCCAACAACCTTGTTATTATAATAAGCAAGATATCCTTGAATATTATTCTCGTTGACATAGGTAATCGCTATATTCCTTCTTTTTTCCGCAGTAGAAAAGTCTTGCCCTTCATAGGCAACATTGCACCAACACACACAGTAACATTTATCTTCCTCTTTATCAGTAAAGTGAGATACCGTATCAAAAAAATGTAAATAGTCATCTAATAATTCAGGTGATAATTTCTTAATCTCAATATTCATTTTTTTAGCTCCTCAAATATAATTCGTCTCCGCCAAACAAATTTATCGTTGAGAATCACCTACTTTACCATATTTATTTGAGTTCTTGTTTCGAAAATAGTTACACAGCTTTTGCATTTACTTACGCCTAATGTTCAGAAAACCCACCTTCTTCTAGCCGTAGCTTTCATCAGGTGGGTTTCTGTGTTGGTGGGTTCACTTCATTGGTTTATCTTCTTCCAACCGAGACCATCTTAATGTATGGAAATATAAATTCTGGGTTCGGTGATTAACGTTCCTGTATCCACGATGCCTCACCGACTTAAGGCTCCGTCAGGAGCCGGTATCGGTGCATGTGTCCGCTGAATCCGCTTCTCATCTAATCGCTTCTCAGGGAACGAGGACAGTCAGGTCCGAAGTGTGGATATGATGTTAGACGATGCTAATGCCCTCCTCGAGTTGCTTACAAAGATCCCTCCAATGTTTCCATGCTAATAAATATTGAGACAAGTCATTAGTATGATGTTTGATACTTAACCCTATTCGACAATAGAGTTGTACTGACACCTCATCTATTAATCTTTCTTTATCAATTAATCCTTGTTTAAGACGATTATAGGCAGTGAGTAAAGTATCCAAATTAATGTCATCAGGTGATGAACAAAACGCATAGATAAAGTCATATATTAATGGACCCGCCATCGGTGAAGGGTCAATTACTCCAATTAACCTTGATTGATTGAAAACAAAGTTGTGTACTCCTGTATCACCATGTAGTAAATATTTCTCAGTTGAATTATCACTATACAATTTCAATACTTGTGATCTAGCAAAATTATAATCTTCATTCGAGAGAATATTTCCGATATTGTTTTTAGCTTCTTCTACACTTGTCTTATTAAAATCCATCCATGAACTACGTAAATCTCCTAATCTTCCCCACGAACCTTCTGCCTTATATGGTTTATACTTGTTTAATAGATCATCGACTAGTCTAATTAACCATAATTTCTTATCACCACGATTAAAATGCGTCGTACCTTCAATAAACGTATAAATAATATGTGACCAATCATGAGCTAAATAAATTATATTCGGAAGCAACGATGATTCTTGATATGAGTTCAATAAATCGGCTCCAATTTTAATTTCATTAGGATGATCAAACTTTAAAACAAGCTTACTTCCTTTGGTAGTAATTAATTGAATAACACGACCGTCAGTCGTTCCTGACATTATTTTATAATCTACTAGGTCATAATCCAATTTATTAGATTTAAAAAGTTTCTGTATTTCAATAATATCAAGTTCCATATTTCTCCCCTTTTATCTTACATATCTCTGCATTAGTTTCATCTACCTTGCGCAATCCTGACGTTCAAGCGGCTTAAGGACCGTAGGTCCGGTTAGCTCTGCCACTTAGTCGGTTGGATGTGTCACCTGATTTAATCTTCCTTCTGGTGACCAAGGAAGCGTAGCGACCACTGTGTTAATGCAAGGTTACCGATGTTGGTAGCCTCTCTGAATCAATCCATCAAAACCACTTTATGTTTCTTATTTATTTTGCATTATTAATCTTTGTAATATTTTTTTGTACTTTATAATTCCTGAGTTCTATTTGTTACTCTTTGGAAATCCATAAGCCAATAAAAGAAATCCTAAGAAAAAAAAGAACCAAACAAAAAAATTATCAAAAAATCCTGAATAATTAGATGTTCTATCGGTACCCGTTCCTTGATTAGCATACCCTGCTGCAACTATTGAAGCTGATAACTTCACAATGATTCTTTCAACAGTGTATAATATCCCACTGACTATCATAAATATGGTCCCTAAAATCTTGTACAGGTTGTTTCCCAAGAAAAAAACTCCCTCCGCTTGTTATTCATGTTTTCGTGTTTCAATACATCTTTATACCATTATCCGATAACGTTTGGTATTCACGAACCCGAGAGGCTTAAGGAGCTTAAGCTCCGGGTCGCTAAACTTAGTCTCGCAGGGTGTCTGCCTGAATCCACTTCCTCGAAATACCTCTAGCACTATGGACCTCAGTCCAAAACATGAATACTGTGTTATCGGATGCCGGCACTTCCATTGGGTTACCTCAAAAATCTATTCCCAATAGGCTGTGCCTGTATATAGAAATGGCTCCTTGTTTAAGTAACTACTGAATTCTCTACTTACTAGACTACTTATGTGACCTTCCAACCATTCATTAGAATCAGGCATCCCTAACCAATAACCTAAGGTATCTAATTGACCAGCAATAAAAAATGTTTCAAGTAACGATTCATAGTTTGACGGCAATGGAAATATGTTTGAATAACAATTTAATAGACTTTCTCTAAATGAAGGATGAATATATGAAAATGTCCACCCAAGATCGAATAAATAAAATCCGAAACCACAAGCACCGAAATCAATAGGACTAACTATATCATTGTGAAATATATAATTAGAAGGAATTAAATCAGCATGGATTACTCCCCAATTATTATTAGTTTTTTCAAGATTTATTATTATGTTCTTAGCTTTTTGTCCTGCTAAAATAAGTGTTTCTCCACTCTTAATTATAGTACCATTCTCAATGGCTATTTGAATTCGTTCCAATGATTTATCAAGTTTATGTTCATCGAAAGTCGGTCGTGAAAATCCATTTGGAACAATCCATTTACTAGATTCAAGATGGAGCTTTGCAATCATTGTCCCAACTTTACCTGTATCCTCAGCAGTCGGAACATATGGTTTTTGTTCCCCATTAACCCAAGATAATAAAGTACAATACATAACCTTGTCACAATGATTGACTTCAGTAATAAGATTGTTATTTTGGTTATATATTGGTTTTGGAACTACGATATCACTTGCTTTAGAAAGAGCATCTAACCATGTCATTTCAGAATGAATAGACTCCTTTGTACCCCAAATCTCTTCAAATCCCTGGGATAGTGATTCATGAATTCTAAGAGAGAATTGTTTGCCACTATCCGTTTCATTAACACGATATATGACATTGCCACTTTGACCAATATACTCGATCTCATAATCATTGAAGTCATATTCTTTCAAAGCTTTCTTGGAGATCTCAACATAATTAGCATTTGACATTTGAATTGATCTCCTCTTTTTTTGTGCCGATTTCACTTAACGTTTCCGTGTTATCATAGCGTCCCACCACCTTAAGGTCCGTAGGACCGGCCGCGATGCGGTTAGGTAGTGTGGATGTGTCCGGCAACTGCTTCCTCGACTTCTCTTCCGAGACCGAGGCGGCTTCCGTAACATATTGTTAGCTGATGCCATACACTTCTTCGTTATTGCTACAATGAGCCTCTCGATTCTATTATTTTCAGATCACTGAATGTGATTTCTAGTTCTGCTAGTTCCAACCACCCATTCATTAATATTTGCACTTCAAATAAATCTTGTTCAATTAATCGTACTTCCATCCACAGACAGCTATTATTAGTAAGTTTAAATGAGAAATGAGTATTGAAATTTTCGTACTCCAGTAAAGATTAATCTTATTAGTTTTTCTTCCACAGTCTTAATTAGAAGTACAACATCATTTTCTTCATTACTAAACTGTACAATCGTCGCATCATATATAAGATGACTATTATGTAACTTTTTTATTTCTTCTGTGAGGTTACTTGAAATTGAACTGTAATATTGGTTATATTCCTCCCCAATTGATTTCCATTTCAAATCCCATTCAGCTTTCCAAGTTTCGACTTTATTTTGTATGGTTTTTTCTGGTATATTACATCCCATAAAACTTTGATTTTCTACGTATTTTAGTAAGTTGTGAGGTAGATACTTAAGATAGAATGGCTTCATGTATTCAAAGTTCTGTAATGACTCTTTATAGTAATCTCTCCCTTCATTTTCATACAATTCTATCCATCCCTCTAACTCTTCCTTTGACTCGTGAAAGCAAAGACTTCCTCGAACTTGCATTTCTTCATATATCTCTTTGGTGAAATACCTCATTACTTCCTCCAAAAAATTTATTTGTATAGTTTCACCTAACGTTGGTGTGCTCCCGACTCCTCACCGACTTAAGCCCGAAGGGCGGCCGCGACGCGGTTAGTCGGTGCAGGTGTGAATCCTCTTCCTCCTCGAAATTCCTCGGGCAGATCAAGGGGCGTAAGCCCAGCAGCGGGAAAACGGTGTTATACCACCATAACTATATTACTACCGACTTTACTAACATTGGAAACAGATAACCTCAATTTACTAGTTTCTCTATTTACAACGCCAGATGTCTATTACATGGATACTTTGGTTGCAGTTAGCATCCACTTTTTTAAATATCATTTTACTGTAACGTTTATTTCCCATTTTGCACCAACGCAGACCTTTCTAATTCTATACATCGAATCCTAAACTATTAATTTTCCACTCATTGTTATACTTAATAAATGTTAAATTTAGAAATGTTGGAGGGATCTCGGGTTCCCCATTTAAGTGTATATAGAATTCTCTTATAAATATATCGAATGTATTCGTTTTACGATCATATTCATATCCTTGAATTACCCAATCATCTAATTGAGTCTTTTCTTCATTATTAAATAAGAGCCATTCATAACCGTTAGTGTTTAATATTTTAGCGTATAAGTTATTATCTTTTTCTTCAAGAACGATGTCTTCTGATAATAATTGGCGGAGTTTGTCTTTATCTCCTGTTGTATGTGCTCTAACAAATTCCTTTGAAAGATTACTTATAGAAGCGTAATTTTCTTTTTCCTTATTATAATCATCAATTTGTATATTAAGTTGCTGGATCGTATGATTTAATTCTTCTATCCTTTTTTCTTTTTCATTTAATATTTCAGTAAATTTTGTATTTTCTTCTTCAAGCTGACTTTCATACCCTTTTATTGAGTCATCTTGCTGAGAACACCCAGTTAACAGTGTAAAACTACAAATAGTTAATATCAATAATCTCCTCACCATAATCACTTATACCCCTACTTTCTAATAGGTTTGTATTCATATTATATCGACTTCAACACGTGAGGTTGAAAATTATTTATTCATTTATCAACCACGCATAACCTATTTCCATTGTATATTATTTAGCTCTGGAATAACCATTTGTTCCAAATCATTGGTTATTATATATGATTTTAATCTTTTCTTTTGCGAAACCGCATTGTATTCAAAAATAGATATATGGTTATTATCGTAAAGTGTTATTCCAAAATTTCTATTTCCATTGCTCTTTAAGACTATCCAGTATGACGTTTTGAAATTGAAATTTGATACATTTGATTCTTTTAATTTCATCTGAGAGAAAGCATCCATTATTTTTATGATTTGGCTTGGATTTGTTACCGCTATTTCACTCTCATTTGTACGATCCGATATGATCCTTGTTGATTATCTTAATCCATTTTGCAATGTCTATGTATATCTATTACGAGTCCAAGTATGATTGCCCGATACTTTACGGACTATGAATATCCTTTTACTTCAATCAATAAGATCTATCAAGCCAAAATCTCTTGGATCGCTTATTGTTTTATACGCTATGAGTTCCCCTTTTTCATTAAAACCCTGGATATCAAATGGCGTGACAGATGTTGAGGGTAGAAATACGTACCAGATCATTTTTCCAGGATCTATTTCAGTCAATTTAGCGTTATATTTACCTTCACCTTTAATCTCAACGGATACATTCGTAATCGTTGGATCCAGAATATCTCCAGTAACCATAGGAAAGGGAGTTGAGATATTATCTATTTCAGGGATACTCATATGATTTAAGGCAGGCTTATTTTGTGAAGATTCACCAATTGCGTACCCCTGACCCCAGACCCATTTCCATCCGAGCCACGTTTTACGTGCATACTCCACTTGAAGATTACTAGCCACTTCTTCATTACCTCGTTTCACAAATAAAAGCATGCCCCCTTCTACAGGTTCTCGGTGAATGACTCGCATCGATGATAAACCTCTAAATTGCTGAACAGCGTCATCTGGGGTTTTACTAAGTGGGATACGAATTGTACTACTCAGTCCCATAGCATGACTCATTCGTCGGTCTGATAATCCACCGGGTCGATCATTAACATAAACAAGTACATAGAAGACAACGACAGAAGAAAGAATTAGTGTGGCAGTGGTCCAGATGATTCTTTTGTACTTTTTCAGTATTCGCATGCCCTACCTCCATCACAATATCACAAATTATTTTTAGAATATCTTTAATATAACGTTTATTATAGGGAAAGGTTGCAAGTAAAAAAGGTTGCCGTAGCAACCGTTATCGTGTCCGTTCATTCCAGTTTTAAGCTACCGTTGTATTCGACTTGAGCGCATTGCTTTCACATGTTTTATACTACTGTCATTTATAAAAGACTTATATTCATCTGATTCAATCGCGTAAAGTGCCACTTTCCCTTGTGAGTCATTATGAATACCCCAACCGTATCGTTTCCCTATGGATGATGTTCGAAGGCATGGTTGTCCTTTGGAAAATAATTTCTCGCGCTCAACTTTTCTCTCTGCATCCACAATATTATTACGATGTGCAAATACTTCAAATAGTACATCCTCCTGAGTGTATTGGTAGGGGTTATTCGCAATCAATTCAAACTGTAATACCGGAATAGACTTTGAACCACTTTTTGTTTTTGGAATTTCTGCTGTTTTAACCGGACAGTCATCCGCAACTTCAATAAATGTGTTGTAAAAATTCATATCCTTCATATTTGTAGTACCTCCAATCGGTTATTGAACTTTATATCTAACAATGGATTATTGTGTTATATGAATGAAACTAAGTAGTTTACTGTTCTCTTTTATGCAAGCATAAACGGCTTCGCCGTCCTTTAGCGGCGATGAAACGTTTAGCGTTGAAATATAATCCTATGTATAAGCAGAAATACTTATAAATTCTTATATTTTAAAATAGACTGCCTATGAAGGCAGCCTTTATTCTAACTATAAGCTTTATTTGCGTACTGACAGAATGAATTTCTCGAGTGCACCTGTATCCGTAATACTTTGATTACAATCATGACTCTCCATACATACGTAATGACCAACCATAGAATAATTGTCTGGTGAACCGTTCACGGTCTTGGTCTTAACAGAGAAGTATGCTAGCTCATGATGCTGATTACAGAACAGGCAGAACCCTTTCTTGTGTGTCGGTGTAATTCTTCCCTCAACTCCAATGAACTGTCCGTCGTATGGATATATAATGAATAGTTTGTTACTAGCAACATCTATCCATCTTAAATATGTCATATAACGAAAATCGAGGTCACGCAAATCAGATATTTTCAACTTCTTGTTCTTGGGGAATAGCTTCTGAATCTGTTTCTCCGTTATCGACGGATATGCATCAAGGTAAAGCTCTAATTCATTAAGATATGTCTGGAATTCATGTTCCAACTCGAAGGTCGATATTTGCTCCAGTATCTTCTTTTTGATTCTCTGTAAGAGAAGGAAATACTTCAACAATGTTCATCACAGCACGATATCTTACAGTCTCCAAGACTCTACGATCCGCAACGGTTCGCAGTGTATGCAGAATAAATTTCGTTTGTTTCTTAATAACGTTATATTGATGGTTTCTAATAAATGGTGTAATCATAGCTCTTCAGCTCCTTATTTTTAATGAAAAATGATAAGGTGCAAAGCCCATTTATAGAAACGATAAAATTAAGTTTGGGCGATCCATTCCATCGCACCTCACGCAAAGTATCGCCCTAAAAACTAGGCTTTGCATGAGGAACTTCTAGCTAATGGGCAATTCAGCATTAGCACTGTACCACCTCCGAGCATATTTATTCGCAAAAAATTATAGCACCAAATTTCAGAAGGGGCAATATATCTCCAGGGTTTAGCTCCATCTGACATCAGCCTTAAAAAAGTGATGCCATTATATATCATCAGATTGAAGAATCACTCATAAATTGAACAATACCAATTAACATCAAAAAAACTATAAAGACAATTATAAAGATGATTACAAACTTCAAAATTCTAGAAAACTGCGATTTTTGTTGGAGTTGATTCTCCACACTTACCAAACGTTCTTTCAGCTGCTGTATTTCTTTTTCATTGTCCATTTATTCCACCCTTTTGTCTCAGACTTTAAAATCGTCTATCCGGAAGATCTTCTGTAGTTTTCTGTCCAACAACAAGTCCTAGTGACAACCAGCGACCGTTATCCTCTAATATAAAGTCTTTCTCACCATCATAATACCGGAAATTATCGATCATCCATTGTTTAGCTTCCGGAAAATAGTATTTTTCTGTAATCGATAACCCGTGATTTCGATATAAGTCACAGTTCCATTCCAATGATCTTAACCATTTCTTATATGACGTAAAAATTTCATGCTTTTTCAATTCCGATGGTATTGGATTTAGTGTACACATGGGTTCTGCGATTCCTATATGCCCACCTTTACGTGTAACCCTTATGATTTCTTTCCATGCTTGTTCTCTTTCATCAATCATAAAAAAAGAACCAATACCAAAGACAGCATCAAATGATTCGTCTGGAAAAGGCATATCCTTGGCGTTTACATTCATTGCAACAACGTCATTCGACACACCTTGTTGAACCGCGAATTCTTGAATAACCTCTAAACTTTCCCAAGGTTCTAGAGTAATGACGGATACTCCCCAATTCCGAGCTAATATGGCAGCTACTTGACCCGTACCAGCACCAATCTCTAATACTCGCATCCCAGCTTTTAATTTCAGGGCATTTATTAATGGAAGTGCCATTTCATACGAGCCTGCTCCAAGTGGTTGGGGATGATCGATAGATAAAAAAGGATTGTTCATATCAATACTCCTCTGACTAAAAAGATATTTTAAAATTGTAAACTAAACCCTTTAAATGTATGAATTCCCGTTCCGTGTTGTACAAGTCCCTTTTCTCTCAAATCAACTACAGCTATCTTCACTTCATGTAGAATTGTTGGATCAAGACCTAAGGTATTGTGTGACCCGTAGACCTTTGTAACATTCGGGATTTCGGAAATCTTCTCTAATGAATCAACTAAGTCAACAGGATTGGTAGTGGGATAAAAGGCATAAATAGGCGTTTTATCATAAAGTAAGTCCCCTGTAAATAAATAACCGTTGTTATTATCAAATATGGATATATGCCCGGGAGAATGACCAGGAGTATGATAGATCGTTATTCTTCTTTTTCCAAGATCAATCACTTCACCATCTTGTAATATACCCGTGGGTTTCCCTTGAAAAGGCTTATAGGTATCTGGATTAAAAGTTTCTGGAGTAGGTATTGTGATATCTCTACGTATATCCTTCCTAATTAGCTCTATGGGCAGGCCCTTAATGCCATTGATTAACCAATCTTCCTCAACTTCATGAACGAAAATGTTATCAAATTCACCGTGACTTCCTATATGATCAACATGTACATGTGTTGTAATAACTAGGATTGGCAAGTTAGTTAGTTGGTCAGTTATCCTTTTAATATTGTCAATACCAAGACCTGTATCAATGAGTGCCGCTTTTTCTTCACCTATCAATAAATAAGAATGTACTTTCTCCCAATGTCCATACTCACTGATTGCATATGTTTTTGGATCAATTTCTTGAATTGTAAACCAAGCATCTTCTATCATTTCAAATCCCCCAATAAACGATTGTTCCTTCTCCAGCTATCTCTTACTAAGTTTGTAATAATTATATTTCCTATTTTCAATATCAATATTATTTTGGAATTCAAAACCACATTTTTGGATCACTCTATTCGATGGAAGGTTACGTATCTGAGCTATAGTGATGAGCTCCTTGACCTGTGTATTTTCAAACAAATACATAATTAACCCTTTTGCAGCTTGAGTCGTGTAGCCCTTATTGGTATGTTCTTTCGAAATTCCATAGTAAATCTCTCTATTTGGTAGTGGAAAATTATCCAAAATCCCTGTACCACAAACCCCTATAAACTCGCCCGTTTCTTTGGATATTATACCCAATCGCAAACGTAACTCTCCAATATCTCCATCTTTTGATACAGCATTTAAAAATCGTTTGTTTTCAGGCATTTCATAATTATTGAACCAATCTTCTCTTTGCTCCTTGGATCCATTCCAATCAATTAAATATTCATAAAAGTGAGGTTGCCAGGTAAGGTTATGTAGTTCGTCTAAATCCTCTGCTCGATACTCCCTCAAAAGTATATCATTACACTCTATAGTAAAGACGTTCTTGCTATTATTTTGCGAGTTACGCATCGGTATCCCCCTTCTAAAGAAGTAACTAAATTCGTTAATATGATAGCATATTTAGTGCGATTGAATTGATAAACAATAACTATAGTAAAACTCTCATGGATGTTTCCTTCGTTTCTCCATAACGACTCTATACAAATTAGATAGCTATGAATAAGCTATCATTGAGATCCTTGTAATGTTGAACTTTAACTTGACTTCGACTCAACATCTGTGTATTCTGTGTATGTATCACATACACAGTTGAAAGAGAGTGAAGATCACGAGAATAATTATTTCAAATGTATCCGACCCCCCTATATATCAGCAGGTAAAAGACCAAATTAAAGATGCCATTCTTCGAGGCGAATTAAACGAAGGCGAGCTTTTACCATCCATTCGAGCATTAGCCAACGATTTACATGTGAGCGTACTGACTACCCGAAGGGTATATGATGAGCTTGAATCAGAGGGCTTCATTACAACAAGACCCGGTAAGGGTTCTTATGTATCTCAGGGTAACCTTGAACTTTTGCGTGAATCTAAGAGGCATATGGTAGAGATGAAGCTTACCGAAGCATGGAAATCGGCATGTTCCCTGGGAATTAGTAAAAGCGAATTGTATCAAATGATGGACTTATTATTTGAGGAGATGGAAGATCAATGAATTCATTCTTGGAAGTACAGGGACTAAACAAAAAACTAGGCAGCTTTGAGTTACATGATGTCAGCTTTTCGTTACCAGAAAACTGCATTACGGGTTTTATCGGGATTAACGGAGCTGGGAAAACCACAACAATCAAATCTATCCTAGGATTAATATTGAGGGATACCGGAAATATTCAATTATTCGGCCAAGATATGGACAAAAATGAACGAGAATTGAAAAATCGGATCGGTATTGTTTTCGACGAAGGTTACTTCTATGAGGACTTAACGATGGCCGAAATGAAAAGCATTATCGCACCCGCTTATTCCCAATGGGATAATTCTATCTTCAAGAAGAACATGGAGCGCTTCGGGCTACAACTTAACCAGAAAATAAGTACCTTGTCCAAGGGAATGCGAATGAAATATGCAATCGCACTAGCGTTATCTCATCATGCTGATCTGTTGATTATGGATGAGCCGACAAGTGGCCTCGATCCTCTAATTAGAAGAGAGATTATGGACATTCTGTTAGAGTTCATGGAACATGAAGGAAAAAGCGTGTTCTTCTCAACTCATATCACCTCTGATCTCGACAAAATAGCAGATGTGCTGATTTTAATGGATCAAGGCAAAATTGTTTTTAACGAAGATAAAGACCTATTGTTAGATAAACATGGCTTTGTTAAGGGTGACACAAAGAATCTTAATGAACACACACGGAAAATGTTTCTAACACTACGCGAAACTGAATATGGTTTCGAAGGTTTAACGAATAATAAACCAGCTATACGGCAGGAAATGAATAATGTACTTATTGAAAAGCCGACGATTGAAGATATTATGCTCGGCTATGTTAGGAGGTAATGAAGATGTTGTTGAATCTCGTAAAGAAAGACTTTCTTCTGGTAAAAAAATATTTGATTATCATGTTTGTCGCTGCTATCGTGCTACCCGTGTTCATTAGAATGAAGACCGGCTTCCTTATTGATGGTGGTGCTCTCTCTTTTTTTATAAGTACGCTATTTATCTTATTTCTGATATTCAATTCAGTGTCGATGTTAGAGTATAAATACAAAGGTTCTGCGTTATTATGCGCGACTCCCTACAGAAGGAATGCGTTAGTCATATCGAAGTATCTGTTTCTCTTGATCATGTTTGTTAGCTGCTACATCTTATATACAGTGACTTCCTTGCTTATACCCAAGCAGTTAAACATGTTAAGTTTCTCCGGCTTAGGGACATCCTTTTTGATTATAACCCTTATTTTCTCGATCATGATCCCTGTTCAATACCGCTTTGGTTTCGAGAAGGCTAAATATATTTTCTTTTTCAGTGTATTTATAACACCTTTCATTACACCTGTTATAGTCAATTATGTACAAGACGATCTCAACGTCCAAATAACACTTTCTGCCCCGCAGATTATTCTAGACTTACTACCTATTGTATTGGCATTGGTCATAGGTAGCATCTCAATGATTGCCTCCATGCGTATTTATGGAAAAAAGAACCTCTAACAAAAATAAGACACACTTTTCGCCAATTGCTATTGCAACCGCTAAAAGTGTGCCTTATCACTTCGTTCTAAACGCCATTCACACTCATCTAGTTCTTAGATTCATCTGCATACCAAGGGTTGATATGAACCAACACCTCTGCTACCTCTCCATGTTGTTTCATGATGGTTTGCTTGATGATTCGAGAAGTATCATGACCATCCTGAACAGTTAATGTGCCCGGTACACTTACACGAACATCGACGATTGTATAATGTCCATGCTCTCTTGCCCTAATGCGATCGATTCGTTTCACATGTGGAATCGTTGTGATAAGCATAGCGAATTGATCCAATTTCTCGGTCTCTAAATTCTTCTCCATGAGTACATCAACGGACTCTCTGCCCATGTGAATCGCAAGCTTTAAGACGAAGTAAGCTACAACAATTCCTGCAATCGGGTCTCCGTACATCAACAGTTCAATGCCATAATATTCGCCGACCATAGCCAGGGCAATACCAATGACAGCCGCAACCGAGGCATACACATCAGCTAAATGATCATACGCAGTCGCGATCAACCCCTTACTGTTAACCTTTTTCCCGATTCGCATGGTGTATACATAAAGCGCTTGTTTGACGATTAGTGATATTATGGCTGCTATTAATGCAATCATGGATGCTTCATGCGGAGGTTCAAACAATGCCAGGACGGCGTGATACCCAATGAACAACGCTGCAATGATTAGAATGACTGCCACAATACCTGCCCCTATAACTTCTGCTTTCCCATGTCCGTAAGGATGATCATCGTCTGCCGGTCGTTTAGACACATGCATGGCGCTTAAAGTGGCCAAAGTAGCCACGATGTCACCCGCGTTATGAACCCCATCAGCAATCAAGACCTGACTGTTGACTAGAAAACCTACAATCAATTTTAATCCCGTCAGTACAATGTTGCCTATTAGACTAATCCAAATTGCGAAAGATGATTTTTTGTTGTCCATTGTCATTAATTCTGCCTCCTACCATAAACATTGCCCTAAGGAAACAAAAACCCTCGACGGGGTCGAGGACTGATTTGGATCACTTATTGAAAATTGATACACATTCGTCACATCGTCACCACATTTACTTAGTAGGATAATAAAGTTTTATTATAACACAATGTTGGTTGGAGACAAGGCACACTAGCCTTCCATACAATAAAAGGGCTACTGCATGTGGAATTTCTTCATCATTTCAACATCAACATGTGAATCTTCTCCCCACGTTTTAACCCTTGATCGCTCGGCGGAACGACGATTAAGCAATCGCTGTCCTTAATCGTGATCATCACGCCTGACTCATCTATCCCTGTTGGGATAGCGTAGACAACACCGTCTCTAATGTCGATCTTTCCACGAACGTAACGTGTGAAGTTGTTTACTATAGAATAATCTGCACCTAATGTGCCACTCAACTCTTTTAAATAAGGGCTCTGATCACCCAACATCCCTCTAATACTTGGTCTAACAAACAATTCAAATCCGACGAAACAAGCGCCAGGATTACCAGACAATGCAAATAACAACTTACCATCTTTAACAGCTGCTGTCGACACGCTCCCAGGACGCATAGCAATTTTGTTGTACAGCATTTCCTCACCGTCGCCACGTACCAGATCACCCATAATATCATAATCACCAACGGATACACCACCACTTGTAACGACCATATCATAGTGAGCGAGAGCCTCTTCCACTTTCTTACGTGCTAAAGACAGATCATCCATAATAGCGTCAAGAACGATTGGCTCTCCTCCAGCCTCGATAACCTGAGATGCAAGCATCAGAGTATTACTGTTACGTATTTTCCCAGGCTGAAGAGGTTCTTCAACAGATAAAAGTTCAGATCCTGTTGAGAAAATAGCTACACGAGGGCGACAATATACATCAACTTGATGGATACCAAATGTCGCTAACACAGATATTTCACCTGCTGTAATAGTTACACCTGGACTAAGGATTAATTCTCCCGCTTGCAGCTCTAATCCTATTGGGGTTATATTTGCCCCACTGTCGATAACATGTCTTAGTCCAATAAAAGATTGAGTATGTTCCTCACGAGCCTCTGTCTTTTCAAACATCACGACTGCATCCGCACCTTCTGGAATCTGTGCACCTGTCATAATTCGTGCAGCTGTACCTGGGGTGATCATCTTATCAGATACGGTACCACAAGGAATTTCATCAATGACTTGAAGCCATGTGATATGATCATCAGAACATTCCATGGTGTCAGCAGAACATATCGCATACCCGTCCATAACAGAACGGCGAAAGTGTGGATACGGATGGGGTGCAGATACTTCTTGAGCTAAAGTTCTTCCATGACTTTCGTTCAGCGAGATCCTTTCCGTATTCCCTGCACTTATATACTCGGCTATCATCGATTGAGCAACATCGACCTGTAACGCTTTTCGATTAAATTTAGAATCATGATGTATGGATTCAGACATGTTGTAACCTCCGTTATTAAAAAAAGTGTCTAGTACATTTATAGACTATGATCAAGGTTATTAGCAACCCTTCATAGCATGTTACACAACAAAAAAGGTAACCTACGAAAGAAAGTATTCTCCGCACGCTACCTTTACATATAATAATCTAATTTTTAAGCATACTCGATCTTCTCATTACCTTCGACTTCGCCTGCTAATCTTACCTGAACCAATCTTCGTCTTTGGCTTACTAATGGACTTCTTGGAACTTTTGGAACTGCTCGAAGAACCAAAGATACTGGATCCGCTATCGCTGCTCCCTCTCTTAATCGTTCCTTTACTTGTGTTTGAATCACTGGCACCTCGACTGAAGATCGTATCGTCGGATCCCGTACTACTCGAAGAGTTGGTCTTTCCTCGACGCGTAATCAGCCCTTTTTTCTCCACAGTCAGTGGGGGGGCAATTTTCTTGTCGTCTACTGTTGCTTGGCGGTAACTACCTTGTTGTGGTTTATAGACATCCTTACTTGAGTATCCACGATATGTACCACCTCTACCTATGGAATCAAATAGATTGCCTATAATACTTGCTGCGATATAACCTTGTAAGAAGCTTGAATCATAATTTTTCTGCACATATTCTTTAGAATCAACCTCGATAAGCGTATCTTCTTTGTTATCTGGATCCTGTTGCAAATGATACCATTCATTCGAATAGACAAGGAACATTCGCTCCGGGTCTTCTGGTGAGATCTCATCCGGCTTACGTTGTTCTGAAAGATCAGTAGCTACCTCTGGTACCGTTTGCCCTACAGCTTTATATACATATGAGGTCGCGTTACCTTCTTTATTGACGGACTCAAGCGGATACGACTTCGTTAAATCCCCCGACCCACAACCACTTAATAACGAAATAACTAAACTAAGAACAATCAATAATTTCATAGAAAGAACTGAACGTTTCTTCACTTGATCCACTCCTAGCTAGCTTGCCCGAATAACTTTGACATCTGCTGATATCACACTTTCACCTTCATACATCATGAACCGGCCATTCTGCCATTCAATGCGAAGCAGAAAATTATCATCGGATTGATATTGCCACACATGCTGGTCTCCACCTTGCATAAAAGGAGATCTTCCTGTTACTAATACATTTCCATCATATTCTTCTTCTAAATGGAATGCTCTATCATCCAAATCAATGATACTTGGTACTTCTTTAGGATTGTCTAATCTACCATCAATCGGAGTATATAAGGCATATTGTAAATTTTCTCTTTCTTCAATATGAAGATATGCGAGATCTTGGCCATCTTGTAAAGTAAGGACAACCGCATTTCGAGCCCGATTGTGTACTCTACCCACAACTTCATAAGTTACAAGAGATACTTCACAAATGTCTCCAGGAGCGAGTCCTAGCATACTTTTCTCCCGTATTGGAGGTTCTTCTTTACCAAATAAATTCCCTATTCGTTTCCATACACTCATTTTCTATGACTCCTCGCCTATGTTTCTTATCTAATTATAAACAAGCAGTTATGATTAATGCCCCAACAATATGAAGGGTCCCTGCGAATAGGCCGTAACCTACTTTACCTTGTTGTGTTCCCAGATCTAAATCGAGCTTAGCCCATCCACGTAACATGATTCGAACGATGCTCTCCAAAACGAGTAGTACGAGAAACGAGATGATCGATACTACAATCGCTTCAAGCAGTTCGTTAGAGGTAGAGATGGATACAGATAGGATATATCCTTGAGCAAGTAGCTTCATGATCATACGTGATGTGACTGCCATATTTCCTGCTTTTACCTCTTCGAAATCTTTATATTTCGTGAATAATGAGTCCACATAAAGCAGAATAAATAGTAAAATTGAGCCTACACCTGTCCAGACCAATACTCTTAGAACATACTCTAAATCCATGATACAGTCACCCCATTCAGCATTAAATAATACAGCAAACCTACTTCAATTCATATAAAAGCGAAGGAGGCCGATCTTGTGAATGGCTCCTTCGCCTGTTTCAAAAATGTAACTTTACCTGAATCAACCCTTAGATTGGATTCAATATTTATTTCTTTTCGTATTGTTTCATAAGTGCTGCTAGTTCATCTTCTACCGCTTGGTCTTTGCTTAAGTTAGCAAACTCATCATCTAGTGATTTCTCACTTGAAGCTAATTCATTGCTTGCTTCAGCTTGTGCTTCCATTTGCATCATTTTATCTTCCATGCGCTTAAGACCATTTGCTGCAGAATCCGTACTGAATCCAGTCATTGCTTTATTGATTTCAGTCTGTGCCTTAGCTGCATTGTAACGAG
This sequence comes from Paenibacillus sp. Y301, assembly GCF_059445505.1. Taxonomy (NCBI): domain Bacteria; kingdom Bacillati; phylum Bacillota; class Bacilli; order Caryophanales; family Paenibacillaceae; genus Paenibacillus; species Paenibacillus sp. Y301. The sequence continues at coordinate 29,874 of NZ_JCAIUL010000009.1, forward strand.
CAACTAGCGTTTCACGCTTATTTTTCATCAAAGTCAATTGCTTACGCATTTCATCCAGCTTACCACGTAAGTTGTCAGCAGCTGCTTTATTCTGATCATAGTTTGTTTTGTATTCATTCATCTTCACTTCTGCTGCTTTCTTCTCTTCCAAAGCACGACGTGCAAGATCAATGTTCTGAGCTTGTGCAGCTGTAGCTGCTTGTTGACCACGTTTCTCTACTAATGCTTCTTGTTCTTCAAATAGTTGTTTGAATTTCTTTTCAATTGCGATCTGTGCAGCTACCGCTTTCTCTGCATCTTCAAGATCCTCGTGCATATCTCGAATGTACTGATCCGTCATTTTAATTGGATCTTCCGCTTTATCGATAATGCTATTAATATTTGACATTGTTAAATCCCGTAATCTTTTGAACATTGACATGATTGATTTCCTCCCAGAAATAGGTTTGATATTTTATAATAAGGTTTACGCACGAAAAAAAATAATGTTTCAATATTTTTAAAAAAATATTTTAACTAAACTTAGGATTGAGCTACTTGTTGCAAATACTCATCCATTCTTTCATTCACGATGGCGACGATTGTCTTAATTTGTTCTAACGAAATATGATCATAATGGATTCCAGCGGCTACCGTTACGGTTCGATCCAGCGTTCTTGCCGCTTTGATTGCTAACTCTTCACTGATTGTATGCTCTTTGTGTCCGGGTAACGCTGTCGTCTGTACTTCGATCCTACCACTACTATCCTTATATGCTGTAGACACAGCACCGATATGTGCAGCTCCTCCTGTGACGAGCAGCATCATATCACGACCTACAGGAACTTCTCTTACTTCAATGTCTTCAGGATTATATTCATGCATTCTGACTCAGCCTTTCTTCATCAGTAGAATCGATATCCCTAATTCTATATTATTCCACGAATTTCGTCCAAAGAAGTTATATTCTCATCTCGCATAAATTGTTCCAATCCTTCAATTAGATCTTGACCCGCTCTAAGATTCATAAAGTTATAGGTTCCAACTTGCACTACTGAGGCACCAGCCATAATAAATTCAATCACATCCGTTGCGGATACAATACCTCCCATTCCCATAATCGGGATATTCACTTGTTGGGCCACTTGATGTACCATCCGTAGGGCAATCGGTTTGATGGCTGGACCTGACAATCCCGCATAAACATTCCGAAATACACTTGAACGGCGATGAACGTCTATTTTCATAGCTGAAACGGTATTAATGAGTGATAAGGCATCTGCGCCTTCATCTTGACACATCACAGCCATTTCAACGAGGTTCTCAGCATTCGGAGATAATTTAACCGTTAAAGGTAGCGAGGTAGCTTGTCTTACTTGCCGAACCACTTCACGTGCAGCTATTGTTTTCACGCCATAGGCTATTCCACCCTCTTTTACATTAGGACAGGAAATATTCAGTTCAATCATATCCACCGCTTGTCGCCCACATGCTAGTCTTCTATCATAATCCTCTTGTATAAGGATGGCACCCTTCACATATTCATCCATACTATTTCCACCTAAATTAACAATCCGTACCGTATCCAGAGTCTCCCAATAAGCGCATTCTTTATCTAAGAAATAAGGGATACCTGGATTCTCAAGACCTACACTATTCAACATTCCTGAAGGTGTCTCAAATACGCGTAGACCATCATTACCAGCCTTCGGATGTAACGTTAATCCTTTACCGCTAATGCCCCCGAGCTTCGAGATATCGTACAATTGACCATATTCTCTCCCGAAACCAAACGTTCCTGAAGCCATTACAATTGGATTCTTAAAGTGAATATCTCCCATTTGGCACGTTAGATCAATCATGAAACACAACCTCCTCTGCAGCAAACACAGGGCCATCTGTGCATGCTTTTTTACGACGATCCTTACAGGAGACACTACATACTAAACATGCCCCAATCCCACAAGCCATTCGATTCTCTAAAGAAATATAGACACGAGCTGAACTGCCTGTTATTTGTTGTTTGGTTTGTATAGCTCTCATCATTCCATGGGGTCCACAGGACAGAATCGTATCATACTGGTGGAAATCCACATCATCCACAATATATCCCCCAACATTAATATGAAGTTTACCCGCTACATTATTGAATTGATCTAATAAATAGGGCTCCTTACTGAACCCTAGATAGATATCTGCGTGTGGAATTTGTTGTGCACAATAATAGAGCGGTGCTATTCCGATCCCTCCACCAATCAATGCGACTCGACCTTCCGTCTCCGTAAATCCATTTCCAAATGGTCCTTCTAACCTAATTGAATCTCCTGGTCGGAGTGCTGCTAGAAGTGCTGTTCCCTCTCCGACAACTTGAATAAGAAACTCGATACTACGATCATCCTTATTAAATATACTTATGGGACGCGAGAGTAACGGGTAATTCCCCCATGCACGCAACATATAGAACTGACCCATTATGACTACATCATTGTTACAATCTTCTACTTTTAATAAATACACCTGTTCCGCTACCCGTTCGTTAGATATTACTTTCCCCATGGGAATACGCCTCCTATCACCACAAATCCATTCTAACAAACATAGCTCAGATCGATTATGAAGATAAGTGATCTTTTTCACAATAAAACACAAAACCATCATCATTTAGACTAACTCGCCATGACGAATACATTATTGTCCTAAATGACAACTCTTTTTAAGCATAAATTCAGCACGGTAAGGAAATAACAACAAAGATCTTGTCCATCGTAATTTCCAAAGAAGGGAGTCCATCGTTATGTTCAAAAAAATAGCAGTTATGCTTATGTTACCTCTCCTATTAAGTGGAATCCCCCAAATTCATTCGGAAATGAGTGATTCGTCAAGTCACATATCAACCCAAACCATTTTAGCTTCAGATCCAGAACCGCTTCAACCCACAACGAAAGCAGTAAACTCTACCAAGCGAAATCAACACAAGAATAAAGAGGCCACTTTATCAGAGTTATATCGCAAATTTCCTGAAACAATCATAACCAAAGGCCCTAGAAGTAAAAAAATAGCCTTAACATTCGATGATGTTCCAGATCCACGTTTTACACCAGCTGTATTGGATATACTCTCTAAATATCATGTTCCTGCCACCTTTTTTGTCGTTGGTAATCGTGCAGAGAAGCATCCAGGACTCGTGTCTCGAATGAAACGCGAAGGTCATGCTATAGGAAATCATTCGTATGACCACCCTCTTTTCACAAAGATTCCTTTATCTCAGTTTCAGAATCAAATTTTGACGACGGAGCGGAGAATACAATACATTGTTGGGTACAAACCAAAGTTGATACGTCCACCTTATGGGGATATTACTGAAGAACAGCTGAAATGGGCTAAGAAACATGGTTATAAGATCGTGAACTGGAATGTGGATTCTTTAGATTGGAAAGGCATTAGTAAAGAAAAAGTTAAGAATAACATTCTGTCTTCTGTAGGTCGGGGTTCTATCATTCTACAGCACGCAGGGGGAGGTGTTGGGTCAGATCTAACGGGTACCATTCAAGCTCTACCCGAAGTCATCCAGACATTACGAAGTAGAGGTTATACGTTCGTTACTGTTCCTGATTTGTTACATATATCTGAGGGGAAATAAATTCACAAGGAACATCCCAACCCTTCCATTCGATATGATTCATGGCTCTCAACAAACCGAAGTAATGGGCACTTCTATTTTTGATAATCATGCCCATTGCTTCAGATCCATTTAATTCATTGCTGATGCCGTAACGATCATCTGATACGACGCGTTCACATTCAAGGGTGCGGTAGGTACGCCGTTCTGATCAAAAATCAGACGTTGTACTTCCAACTCCTCTAATTCCTCCACATGTCCTTCCACATAATCCAATATCCGATCACCTGTAGACTGTATACGAGCCATTAAGCCGCCATACCGGATGTCGAGTACTTCCCAACCAAAAGCCTTGTATGTCATCATCCACATACGGCGATGGGCCATGCGCAATGCATCGACTTGACGATATAACTCTGGAAGTTCCGTAGACACAAAGTTCATTAGCTCATCCCTCTGTCTTGCATCGTAGCTCCGTTTAATACGTATACCTAAGGTAGACTTCAATACAAGTAGGCCTGCTAGTTTCTCATAAGTTTCGAACAAACGATTAAACGGGGATGGCATGGATTCCTTATAAGAGCGCCATTTCTGTTCCAGATCAGCATAGTATGTAGGGAGCACTTTCTCACTCTCCTCATCGATATGCCCGTCGAACAATCCCATCATCAAATCCTGCCATAATAAGAACTTCGATGGATTGGCCATCCAGTGATTACCCTCATCAACACCCGGAATCTCATCCATATATTTGAGAGAAATAAGGGGATCAAATAAATCGAGACCTGTGCAGACTTTTAGACGCTGACGGAGTCGTTCGTCATCAACTTCATCCCCATATCCATGTTCTGCAAATAGCTGTAAGCCAGCAAGAATGACATAATGATTTGTTTCGTTCCCATTATCACCCCACGCGGTGGAGAATACTTCTTTCACCCCTTTGTTCTTAGCTGCACGCAGCGCAGGATGACTTGTTACCCATGTTTTTCCGTAATTCGGGGCTATAGAATTCCACATATGAATCCCGCCTGCAAATATAGGGAGTGATCCGAACTTAAGATGCATGTCAACAATTTTCTCGTAACCTGCTTCGTCACCTTTACCATAATCCCAATAAACAAACTGCACGTCATTTGGGATTTTATCTATATGTTCATCAGAGAAATCGGCATTCATGTTATACAATTGTCCTTGATAATCGTTTGCAAGCAAGTTGAAATACATGTCGCTCCAGATCATCGGATGAAGTCCCAACTGTGTTGTAATAGCAAGCACCTTGCCCACATGTTCGTTCATAATCTCAAAGCGATCACGAAAGCCGTTCTCCCTCAAATAACGTCCAAGTCCAACCTGAAACGCTTCGTCCATTCCGATATGAATACGTTTCGAACGAAATGTGTTTGCAGCTGTCGTTATCATTTGCTCTATGAATTCATATGTTTTGGCCTCACCAGGCAGGAGAATGTCGTGATGATCCTTCATCTGTCCAGCATAGTCCCATTTCAATGCATGTTGCAGGTGACCTAACGTCTGGATACAAGCAATCATTTCAATACCAAACATATCGGCATAATCGTCTAACTCTCGCAGTTCCTCCATCGTATATCGACCACGCATATATCCGAAATACGGAAGTTCTTCGATTTCGTAAGTATCTTCCGTGTACATCATCAATCCGTTCAGACCCATGACTGCCATAAAACGGATAAACTGCTTAATGGTACTCACACGCATGACCCCGTTACGAGATACATCCAGCATCGTCCCATTGAAATCGAATCTAGGTTGTTCTGTTACCTCAAAGGAATCACCCGCTGTGGCATGTTCAATAAATAATCCAAGCGCACGATAGAAGTGAATATTTTTCTGATAATGAATGACTCCTTGGCCACCGCTACATAAAACCCTCAGAGGACCATCCTCCTGTATCACCTCAATACCGATGCCACCGTGGTCAATCTGTAATCCCAGCATGTCTGCTAACTGGGCGACACCTTGAGCCATGCTCGTCGTCAATCCTTTAAAATACACTCTCATTGTTCTACCTCCACCTGTCTGACTATAAATTGTTTTACTGACCGCCTCTCCCTCGATAGTTCCTCGGTGAAAGACCCGTTATACGTTTGAAGACTCTGGAGAAATAAAATGTATCTTTATAACCAAGTGCTTCACCCACTTCTTTAACCGCCAACTCTGAATTGAGCAAGATGTTCTTCGCTTCCGCAATCTTAAGCCTGTGAAGAAATTCATTTAAGGGATATCCTGTATACTCATGAATGATTCTGCGTAGTGTCGACACTGAAATATGATGCCTAGCCGCCATATCCGCAGGCTCTTGCGATAAGTGCAAGGAACGGGAAATATCATCAATGACTTTCACAACTTGGCTTCCTCGGTTACCAGCTTCACTTTTATCTCCTTGAGCTACAAGTTCATACAAGAAGGATTCAATCATCATCGAGGCGCGATCCAGATTGCTTGGAACACCACTATCAATGAGCATGAACATCAATTCCATCTTATGAATATATGCTTCATCAATATCCGCTTGTTTGACGAGATCAGGATCAAGAAGCCAATTCTCCAGCCACTCGGCTACCCTGGTTCCTTCCATGGTAAAATAATACTCATCCCAATACCCATCCATATGCGGACCGTAATTAAAGACAGCGCCCGGATATAGACAGAACCAGCTTCCCTGTTCAACGAGCTGTCTCTCGCCTCCGTTTACCTGGTAATAACCTCCTCCGCCCGTAATCATCACGAAAGCCCAATATTTGAAATCGGCGTCGATTCGTTGAAGTGTTCTCGCAGGTAAATGTCCCGCATTTACAACCGTCAGTGTCCTAATTCTTTTCTTACTAAGATCTACCATAGGATGAAATACACGGATCGGATGATTACTGATCATATAATCCATATATTTTGTCATTCCAACCATTCTCCCTTTTAAACAACTGTGTTAAATTATCCTTAGATGAACAAATAAAACATATCTATGTACAAGAACGAGCTAATTATAACAATATTGTACAGATAACGGAAGGGATGTAAACGTAAACAATGGATATTATCAAAATAGGTCTTATCGGAGCTGGATCGATCTCCGAATCCCACTTATTAGCCTATCAAGCCAACCCGAAAGTGAAACTATGGGCAGTCTGCGATCTAAACGAAGAAAGAGCTAGAAAAGCAGCCGAGAAATACGATATCCCTCATGTATATACGGATTATCATGAACTCCTTGCCAACTCGGAAGTCCAAGCCGTCAGCATCTGCACTTGGAACAATTCCCATTCCGAGATAAGTATCGCTGCTCTAGAAGCCGATAAGAATGTGTTGTGTGAGAAGCCACTGTGCAAGACTGTAGACGAAGCTCTTCGAATCGAAGAAGCTGTCCGTAAGACAGGTAAAATGCTTCAAGTTGGATTTGTCCGTCGTCATGCCTCTAATATCGCGGTGTTGAAAAAGTTTATCGATGCTGGTGATCTGGGTGACCTCTACTTCGCTAAAGCTAGCTTGATTCGCCGACTCGGCAATCCAGGTGGCTGGTTCTCCGACAAAGAACGCTCAGGCGGAGGACCGCTTATTGACATCGGCGTGCATGTGATCGATTTATGTTGGTACTTGATGGGCAAACCAAAAGTGAAATCAGTTAGTGGTAATACTTACTCCAAACTCGGCAACCGCTCCAATATAGAGTATTATGATTTCTATCAGGCGGCTGATTATGACGCAACATTAAACGACGTTGAGGACATGGCAAATGCACTGATCCGTTTTGAGAATGGCGCTTCCCTAATGGTAGATGTGAGCTTCTCACTTCATGCCAAACAAGATTCAGCCCAAGTCAATCTCTATGGTACGAAGGGCGGTGCCGAAGTCGAGCCTACATTATCGATCGTCGCAGAACAGCACAATACAATGATCAATATTGAACCACAAATCTCCCAACCTGCATTTGATTTCCAAGTCAGTTTCCGGAATGAGATCAATCATTTTGTGGACAGTTGCTTAGGGATTATCGAAACAAACAGTCCCGTCGAAGACGGCGTAGAAATAATGAAAATACTGAATGCCATATATCAATCGGCTGCTGAAGGCCGGGAAATTCAATTCTAAATCGGAGGAGGTATGAATGAGATGAGCCTACCCCTAAACAACAAAATCGGTGTCATTGTAGATAGCTTTGGTATAGGTGTTCTGGAAGGTCTGAAAAAGGCAAAAAAAGTAGGAGCAGATGGCGTACAAATCTATGCCGTATCTGGCGAAATGGACCCTGCTACGTTAACCGCTGCTAAACGCAGAGAACTTCGTAGTTATATCGACGATCTTGGGCTCGAAATTTCAGCGCTTTGCGGAGATTTGGCTGGCCATGGATTCCAAGATGCTGAGGTAAACCCAGACAAAGTCGAAAAATCTAAACGTATTCTCGATTTGGCTGTAGAACTCGGTAGTTCCATCGTAACTACTCATATCGGTATCGTACCCAACGATAAGAACGATCGCATTTATGACTCGATGCAACGTGCATGCGACGAATTGGGTATATACGCGAAGAGCATGAATGCCTATTACGCCATTGAGACGGGTCCTGAACCAGCAGCTCATTTGAAAAGTTTTCTAGATACGTTGCATACGAATGGAGTCTCCGTCAATTTCGATCCAGCCAACATGGTCATGGTCACGGGTGATGATCCCGTTGAAGGCGTCAAGACGCTGAAGGATTACCTTGTTCATACACATGTCAAAGATGGCAAACGTCTACGCTCTGTCGACCCTAGAGAGGTATATGGTTATCTTGGTTACGGTGCAATGGATCATGCCAAAATTGCTGAAATGGCTACATCCGGTGTTGCTTTTGAGGAAGTTCCACTTGGCGAAGGTAAAGTGGATTTCAATGCCTACTTCGCAGCCCTTAAGGAAATAGGTTACAACGGCTATTTAACCATTGAACGAGAAGTCGGAAGTAATCCCGAAGAAGATATACGTAAAGCGGTCTCTTTCATCCAAGCATTTCGTGGTTAAATTCCACAATATATTACCTAAGGAGCATTCATCATGAAATTAGGAGTTAGTTCTTATAGTTTGTATCAAGCTATGACTGCAAATGACATGAGTATTCAGGACGTTATTACATGGGTAGCGGACATTGGCGCTCAGCATATCGAAATCGTTCCGATTGGATTTGACTTCAATAGTAATCCCGAATTAGAAGATCAAATTCGAGAGAAAGCGGCAGAAGTAGGTATCGCTATTTCCAATTATGCTATCGGAGCGAATTTCATCACGGATACAGAAGAAGCCTATGAGGCGGAGATTCAACGTGTCATCAGCGAAGTAGATCGTGTCCATCGTCTTGGAGCCAAACTAATGCGCCATGATGTAGCTTCCCGCCAAGATACGTCCATTGCTCGATTCAATGAAGATTTAGCCCGCATCGCTCATGCTTGCCAGCGTATTGCTGATCATGCTAAACAATATGATATTACGACAAGTGTAGAGAACCACGGGTATTACATACAAGCCAGCGACCGTGTACAGTCACTTATTCATGCTGTAGACCGTCCGAATTTCAAGACGACCCTTGATGTCGGTAACTTCGTATGTGTGGATGAAAATCCAATATCCGCTGTGAAGAACAATATTAATTATGCATCGATGGTGCATATTAAAGACTTCTACATCCGTCCATCTTACCGCAACCCAGGTGAGGGTTGGTTCAAGAGTGCTGGAGGAGAATTCCTACGCGGAGCAATCGCCGGTCAAGGAGATCTCAATTTATATGAAATTCTACGGATCGTAAAACAATCCGGTTATGACAATTACATGTCTATTGAATACGAAGGCATGGAAGAATGCCGTAAAGGAACCCAGATTGCCTTTAATAACGTAAATCGAATCTGGAATGAAGTCTAGAATAACCGACTCATCATTTTATTCAGATAGATGACAGAATCTCAATACCAAAAAGGGGCTGTCCCAAAAGTCAAAAATGACTAGGGGCACCCCATTTGTTTTTTTGTAGGAGAAAGTTAGATGTTCTGAAAAGACGCTCCGCGAACGGACCGTTTCTCCAATCGCTGTGGTCTCCAAATTTCTGGATTGAAACCGCTCAGCGGTTAAAATTCGGAGACAGCGAAATCGTTCCGTCCTCTGCGCTACCTTAAGCATATTTTTGCAACTTTTCAACCGAATACAACACAAAAAAACCGCTCTTTTTGGTAAATGAAGTACGACCAACCATACCAAAGGGAGCGATTTTTTTGTACATTCATATACCATGGATCAACTTTTCTTGCCAATGGATTTAGAAGAAGACATTCCACAAAATCACCTCGTTCGTCTCGTCAACGCAGCCGTAAACCGGTTGGACGAAGCGATCTTTGACGCATCCTATTCCGGTGGTGGTTCATGCGGATGAAAGAAGACAACATGCGAAATGGTCAACTAAAATCGGGCTATAATGTGCAAGTCGGGACCGAAAACCAGTTTATTTTGGCCTACAGTTTACACCCAAGGTCTACCGATACTCGCTGCTTAGAGCCGCACATGGAAAAAGCAAGACAGATACTTGGCAAACTCCCACGAACCGTCATTGCAGATGCAGGATATGACAGCGAAGAAAACTACGCATATCTGGATAAGAAAGAAATTCAAGCTGTAGTGAAATACGGCAGCTATCATAAAGAAAAAAGCAAAGCTTGGAAAAGTAATGTCGGAAAGATTGAGAACTGGACGTACAACGAAGCTGCGGATATGTGGATATGCCCCGCTGGACAAACGTTACACTTCCGAAAAACTAGCAAAGAAACTCAACCTAGTAGATACGAAATTCAAAAACGCCATTACCGAAGCGAAAGCTGTGAGAGCTGTCCACTGAAGGAACGGTGTACGAAGACAACAGGAAATCGGGAAGTGGTTGTCAGTTTGGAACGACTGCGGTACCAGAAACAGGCACGGGAAATCCTGCGAAGTGAGGAAGGTTACGCCTTGGCCGAATGACGGAGCCGGAAAGTGTATTTGGACAACTGAAGAACAACCGGGAATTCCGGAGATTTCTACTTCGTGGCCTGGAAAAAGTAACGCTTGAGGTCGGTTGGCTTTTACTTGCCCACAATCTTCTGAAACAAGCCGCGATTGATCAAAAACGCAGAGTAGCGATCCTCCAATAACGGGAGAATCGCTACTCTGTTGACTTTTTACTGTTTTGAGAATGAAGAAAATCTATCATCGCTTGTAGAAAATCTACTTTTGGGACAGCCCCGTTTTTTTAACTTTACCCACAAGAGAGATTTCTTGTGTTGGAGTGAATTAAAAAAGGCTAACAGTAGCGCAGAGGACGGAACGATTTCGAAAAAGCGTAAGCGGTCACCTTGGTCTCCGAATTTCAACCGCTGGGCGGTCAATCCAGAAATTTGGAGACCACAGCGATTGTAGAAATGTTCCGTTATCGGAGCGACCGCTCCCTTTATTATCTATAACTCAAATACAATATCAATCTCCTTCTATCTACGTATACCCACTGTTATGATTTCACAAGGACCCACTTGTAAGGATACACAACCGTTCGAAGAGCTAGCGATTGGCTCACTCTCCCCTTCCAATATCGTCGTCTTGTAGAAGTGCTGCAGAGGTAGAGCCGAACTTAAACTCAGGTCTGTATTTTCCTGACTCATGTTATACCACCGAAGAAGCATATCTCCAGTCGCCTCGTTCATTTTTAATGAGGAAAATGCAAGTTCCTTGTTCTCCCATTCAAACGGCGTATATACCGGTGCAATGATCCCTTCATGAACATCTGTTTGACACACGACCCAAGGAATTTGGAATTGGTACGCCTCTGAATAAGCACCTGATGTCATAGCATTACCGGTGTGTGGAATAAGCTCCATACGTACAGTATGTTCTCCGAGACATTGCGCTTCCGGTGTAGGGAACAAGCCCCAGTCTCCGAGTTCACCCACACTACGAAGCAACGTGATCGCAATGGTGTTACGACCATCCCGAAGCACTTCATATTCGTTCAATCCAAAGTTAGCGACTGTAAGACCAGCGTTCTCTTCACTTATATCCACAAAAGCCTGCTGATGTTGTGTGTTACTCGGATTAGCCCACTCTGTAGCTGGCTCGATATCCCGCTCAGGAATTTCGAACATGGAGTCTACATGATGAACAGTATTGTTCATATCCGTTGGGAACAACGCACGCACGCGGTGGTCCTTGGCAGGATTATCTATCGTTGTTTCAATGTGTACGCCCTTACCATCGCGCTCTATGCTAATTATGGTTCGAAGCTTCAGAATGACCATGCGACTGCTTCGCTGTGCTTTACGCTCCGGATAGTACACCAGTGCCCGCTGCTCCTCGTCAAGCCATTCATCAGCTGAAGCTGGAATTTCCCAATCATGCTTCATTTCAACAGAAGCTCGGTAAGGTGTATTTTCCAGAACGGCAATGTTCGCCTTAAGTCCTTTTGTCGTCAACACCTGTTCGGCCAATGGCTGCATGTACATATACTCGTTACCGATATCGCCCGTGTTCTCGTACACACCAAGATCTCTGTACGTCTTGCCATTATTTTTGTCGAGCAATGTGAATGAACCGTCATCTTGGATCTCTACCTTAAGTGACTCATTCTCCATTACCCGGTCTCCTTGAAGCAAGGAATTAGCCGCCGTTGGTGGCAATGCGTCTGTACGACGAACCCAAGCGTATGAGCGAAGGCCGAGTGCAGGAACTTCTGCTGATTGGAATGTAAGTTGTACTCGACGACACATATACGGCTGGCGGAATCTATCATCTGGCAAGTCGTAGCCAAATTGAAGACCCAAATCCTCCATCGTGCATGCCAAAATATTCCCTTGTTCGTCTACAAGTTCACGATCGCTCAAATCGAGCTCCTTCATCCGCCGGGCTGTTTCTTCCAAAGAGAAACCTTCTCTCAAATACAGATGCGCTGCGTCAAGTACTATGCTCACCGTACCCGTGCGCTTCCAACCCGTCATGTTCATGACGACAAACGGAAGAACGTCCTCACCATATTCAGCGAACCCAGAAGTATTTACAGCTGTTGCAATCACTTGCTTACTATCATCTACGATAGTCTCCGTTACATGGCGGCTTTTCTCAAAGCGGGTAACCATTTCACGATGTACTTCATCTACACTACAACCACAAATACTGTCATGTGGGTGATTCTGCATCAACGTTTTCCAGGCATAAGTAAACAGATGATGTGGATAGTCCTTGCCCAATACGTGAGCGAACGATGCAAGTGGTTCGGCCAATTTCTCTAGCATCACCTGTCCTTCTTGATTCATTTGTTTCAAATAGACGCGTGCTGATGCCGTGTTTACTAGGGTACCCCATCCGTCTGTCCGCTGGCTACGGAGCTCACCCTTTACAGATGATAAGTTGCTTCGATCCATTGCTCCCTCTACTGCCTTAAGATAATCTGGAAAGTTCGAATGAATAAAGGTCATATCCGGATACAACTTCCTTGCCGTTTCGATTGCTTCCGGCAAATCCAGTTGAACAGGTTGATGATCACAACCATTCATGAATAGCAGCTCACTTGTAGAAGCGAATTTTTCTGCGTCTGCAAGCTTCCGCTCCCAGAACACTTTCGCTTCCGCTTCATCCACAGGTACTTCATTTCCGTTAGAATACCAGTTGGCAAACAGAATGCCCAGCACTTTGGAACCGTCTGGCCCTTCCCAAATGAGTTCGGAGAAAGAGGACTCATAACCTCCATCAGATACGGTATTATTGAATCCCGTTGGTTTCACACCTCGTCCAAAAAAGGCATTCGTGATCCCAGATTGCTGCATTAACTGCGGCGTCTGACCTACGAGTCCGAAGGTATCTGGAAAATAGCCGATCTTCGATGGTTCCCCGTATCTTTTCGAGTCCTGATGCCCTATTTGCATATTACGTATGTTCGCTTCCCCGCTTGTCAGGAATGCATCTTGCAGGATATACCACGGTCCAATGAGCAGGCGACCTTCCGTAATATATTTCTGCAGACGCTCCTGATTTTCCGGGCGAACCTGAAGGTAATCCTCCAGAATGATGGTCTGCCCGTCGAGGTAAAAACTCTTATATTCACTATCTTCATCTAACTTATCTAGTAGTGCATCAACCAGCTGAACGAGGCGCACATGGTGCTTCTCATAAGGCAGGTACCATTCCCGGTCCCAGTGGGTATGGGAGATGATGTGTGCAGTGCGTGATTTACCTGGTGTTGTTTCCAAAGTGAAGACCTCCTTATATGAAATGCATTCTCCATACACAGTTACTTAACATAGACACTGAGATTTTTAAGTTACGATGATCTCAACTTCCAACGGGCGATATACGCCTATCAGATCACCGGCCTTATTCGTTGCAAATAGCACTGAACGATCTTGTTCCAGCACAAATTCGTAGATTCTACCGGTTGCAGGATCCTTCACCTCGATCTTCGCGTCCAGAGCATACTCCGACACGAAGGTGAATAGAGCGCCTGTATCGAAGCTCAACTTGCGCCCGTAAACACCAGGTGAGTTGCCTCCGCTAAGCCAATCAAGCTCACGCTCTACACCTGCAGCTTCTATCGCATAGCGGTACAAAGCTGCTGTAGTGTCGCTACGCTCGCTCAGTTCAATAGGTAGCGGACTCCAGATGATTCGTCCTTTACCCAGGGGAATGTTCACGACAGAATCTCCGATGGAGCTATCCAATGATCCGTGAACAGGTGCTTCCTTTGTCACCTCAGCAATGCGCCGGTGACCGAAAGAGACAGGTAGTGCTTCGCCTTGCAGATCAAGCACTTCTTCGCGGCGCACATTTCGTTGCTCGTGCTTGCCGAGGATATGACTCAGGCGGTCTGATGGACGCCAATATGCATCTATATTAAGCGGGCCAGTGGCAAGTAATACTGCTCCGGTCTGTTCAACAATACGAATCAGCTGTTCCATCGCTGCATCGTCAAAGTTATGCGCGCTCGGTAGCAGAATAAGTTTCACTGGATTCTTTTCCAAGTCATCTAGATGATATTCGGAAGCCCCTCGGAAGGGCATTTTGAGATCATAAGCCAGAATACGGGTAAGTTGCGTTGTAGCAGCAAAGGCTAACTTACGATTTGAGAAATCGTTAGAATAAGGGAATACTGCTGCAATCTCTTCCAACTTCCGATCACCAAACACATCACGGATACTTTCTATAAATTGACCGAAATCATAAGATACGTTCGCCTCCGGCTTCTCAGTTCCATCTGCTCTCAGTGCCCCGATGTGGGACTCATTTGCATTATCCATATAGAAATTCGTGTTCCATATCCAGTGCACAGCTCCAGCACCTGCAGTCCCAAAGGCGTAAGCGTATTTACGTTCCAGTAGACTACGTAGCTCATGCTCCGAACGTTTAGCCCGTCCATCTGGCGTTTCGACGTACATGATACCGGTCTCCTGAATAAGGTTTGGCTTATTCGGGGTCTTGGCAAAGATGCCATCCCACATCAGATAATCATTAAACCACCAGGAATGCACCGTGGTATAATCTACTGCTTCTTCATAAAAGAAAGGCGAAGGACGTTGCGCACCTAACCCTTCATCCTGACCGACCGTCACCATATGTCCCGGACATTGTTCCTTAATGGTATCGGATAACTGTTTCACCCAGCGGTTATGCATATCCATAGAGAACAAACAGTAATCTAGCCAGCGTGTTCCCCTCTTCGCATTGTGCATATCCTGTACATCGAAGTTAATCTCTCTTGATTCTGGAAGTTCTGCCGAAGCGAAGCTCGGGAGCTGTGCTGGTGTCATGTTCCATCGTTCCTGAAGCACTTCGATCACGCCATGTCTCGCTTGGAGCCATTCTATGAAAGCTTGTTGTTCAAAGCGGTCATGACATGAACTCGGACCATCTGAGAAAATACGCACAGAATCAAACATCGATGGTTCATTAATCAAATCCCAGTCTACATTCGAAGTCTCTTTATGGCGAGAAACGATAGAACGGATGAATCGTTTCTGGGCTTCCACACTTTGTGGGTCTAGGTAAGGATTCACCCCACCCCATGTTTCCGGAGTGAAAGAGAAGAATGTAAAGGTCACTTGAAGATCGTGCTTCTTTGCTGTCATGATAAATGCATCAATTGCGCGTAGTACGTCTTCAGACACATGGCCATCGTCTTGCATTATATTACGATAGGCCGTCCAAATACCCGTACGAATCCAGTTAATCCCCGCCTTACGCATCTGTGCCATATCACGGTCCCATACCCCGACGTTCGGAAGGAAGAGAAATTTCCGTGCTACATCACTTGTCATATAGGTCATGCCTACGACTGGAAGCGGACGCCCATCCTTTATGAAATAATCTCTACCGCTTGTTACCGGTTCCCCTGCAGCTAGTAGCTCAGGTGCATGCCCCCAGAACCCTTGACGCATTATGCGAACTTCACCATCCACAGCTTCTGCTCGGCATTCAATCAAGTACATTCCACTTCTGATTTCCAGAGGAACAGGAATACGAACCATGTTCAATTCAGCATTAGCCTTCATCTCTAAGTTGTGGATCCATTGCAGGGATGCATCTTCTTCATGCTCTACCGTAATTGTAAACGTCCATGCCTCTTCGATCTGCGAAGACAACTTCACCCGTTCAAGCTGCTGGATCTGAAGCGTCAGCATGGCTCGTTCACCTGAATCATAGGAACCGTAATTGGGCTTAATCCACATCTCTGTAACGCCCTTGGCACAGAATTCGATCCATGTGGATATCGCGGATACACCCTCTTGTTCCCACAAGAAATCCGTCACTGGGACATTTACGAACAACCATCGTGAGCCGCCAAACAAACCGAGCGTATTCTCCCACAGTACCACTGGAGCAGCCATTTCCCTGCCATCTTGCACAATTCCCTTCAGTAGCGGATAAATTCGTGTGCTCATCGGACCCGAGGAACCCATTTGATGTGGTAGATCGCTTGTCTTCGTCGTATGGGGTACAAGGTTCCATGTATCGGAACTCGCCGTGAACAGGGATTCCTGACCCTTAAGCAAAGGAATGCCATCGGATGTAATCAGCGATTCAATGCGTGAACACTCAACGCGTAGAGCCTCATGGATATACAGCTCCTGATGATAAGAAGTCTGCTCCACTTCCACATGCCATTGTCCGTCTTCTCTACGAACCGGATGTTTGAAAGGAGCACCACCGATGCTAATCAACCCACCGCCTCTTTTCAAATAGTCAAGGATGTCCGGCCATGCAGATTTCGGAAAATATGGGGCGTGCAGGTTGATGAAACAACCACCTTCAGATCCATGAAGTACTTCTGCAAGGTGATCCCCATCCACAATCGTGCCGTATTCACTCATCGATTCAAGAGCTTGATCAGGTATTGAACCCGACATTGGAAATTCAGAATCGTAGAATATGATGATAGGTCTACTCATAGAAGCTCCTCCTTCATCGCCTTGTAGACAAGCTGGGAGAACAAACTATTGGACCAAGCGAACCATTTTCTAGTGAAAATAGTCGGATCATCAACATGGAAACCTTCATGCATAAATCCAGTATCCGCATCTGTTGCCTCTAACATTGCAATCATTTCTAACTTCTCTTCCTTAGATGAAGCCGTCAATCCTTGCATAGACAAGGCCATATGCCAGATGTATCCTTTCGGAGTATGCGGACTACCGATTCCTTTAGCTGCAGTACCTTCGAAATAAAATGGATTCTCTTTGCTTAAGGCAAAGCGTCTCGTATTCTGATAGATTTCATCATCTGCCGTAACATAACCTAGATAAGGAATAGACATAAGTCCCGGTGTTCCAGCATCATCCATCAAGCAGTAATTACCGAAACCATCGGTTTCGTAGGCATAGATGGGTCCGAATGTCGGATGACGATAAATCCCATACAGCTGGATGCCATGATCAATATCCGCTTCCAATGCTTTAAGTTCGTCTAACAAGCCAATATCACGGAATACCCATTCTGCGAATTCTTGCATCTGACGCAATGTAACCACAGCAAACATATTTCCTGGAATATTGTAATGGAAATCACATGCATCATCACTCGACCGGAAGCCGGACCATACCATGCCGGTATAGTTGACAGGCATACCCATTCCGTCGTTGCGTAGCGAGTCTTCTGGAATACCGTTATTACGTGTGAAACGATAAGGTGACAATTCGAAATGTCGCTGTTCCGTTTTAAACAAGTTGAATATCTTAACCATAGCTGCCTTAAATCCAGCATCGAATATATCGGTCAATCCTGTCTCTTTCCAATAAGCATGCACTAAACGCATAGTGAAACACAGAGAATCGATCTCAAATTTGCGTTCCCATACCCATGGAGACATGTCCGTAATATCTGCCGTACTCCAATGCCAATCATTGGCCGTCTCATTAAAAGCATTCGCGTATGGGTCGATATGAATATATTGAATATGACGTTTGATTAACCCACTTATAATACGTTGAAGATCAGCATCGTTCTTGGTAAAAGGGATGTAGTGCATGACCTGCTCCACAGAGTCACGAAGCCAAGAAGCTGGGATATCTCCAGTAATTACAAAGGTTGTTCCGTCATCCATGAGTTTGGTAGTTGTCTCTAATGTATTCGGGAAACAGTTCTTGAACAGCTGTAACAGTTTCGGACGATGAGCGAGCTTCTCCTCTGCTTCGTTCAATACGTCTTGAATAGCCGGTGGAAGTGCCATCTTCGGCATAGAGATCGTTGGAAGTCTGAATTGTTCCATGATAGTCACTCCTTTATGATAAGTTAGGGATTAATTTTAAAGTCTTAATTTCATATGGGGAAAATTGAAGTTCTATCGTTCCCTCGATCATTTCCAGTTCTTCAAATTGTTCCTCAAGGGCATTCGATACATAAACATTCGTAAGCGCATAAGGCCAACTTAGAGATACATTCTCGCGTCCACCAGAAGATTCATAGAACCGAAGAATGACACCATCGCCATCTTCTGCTGGTTTAATGGTATCCAATACCACTTCTTGACTCTTGAAAGGAATGAACGATAAGCAAGACGGTAGCGTTCCCTTCCTTTGTTCGCTTACAACAACAGGCATCGAGTGATTAAGTTCGGCTGCTTTCCTTACCGTCTGGGCAGTTCGCCAATCTCCAGCATGCGGATATAGAGAGTAAGTGAAATCATGTTCACCCAAATCAGCGGTTATATCGGGCCACTTAGGTGCCCGTAATAGTGACAAGCGAAGGGTACTGCCTTGAACATCATAACCATACTTACAATCATTCAACAGACTGACACCATATCCTCTCTCCGACACGTCAGCGAAGCGGTGCCCACAAACTTCATACTGCGCCTGCTCCCAGCTCGTGTTGCGGTGCGTTGGTCGTTCTAGCGCACCAAAAGGAATCTCATACGTCGCTTTCTCCGTCACAATATCAACTGGGAAGCCTACCTTGAGTAGCTTATGTGATTCATTCCAACGTACATGCGTCTTAAAGTCAATGCGAGCATCATGATGGTAAAATACGATATCTTGCGTGATTTCCGATTGATGCAACTGCCAGCGGAACCTGAGAATATCTTGTGTACTTCCGGCCATAATCAGCTTCTTCTCAAGCAGCACCGCTTCGCCTGCTCGCTGTTCTTCATATCGTGCGTCGATATCCCAAGCATCCCACAGTGTAGGTCGGTCATGGTAGAAATGAAAACGATTGGCCAGTTCACCGGTCTTCACGATTTCCCTCTGGGCCTTCTTGTCGTACAAGCTTACTATTTCCCCATTAGCGTTAAACCGAACGCTGTAGAATGCTGTCTCCCATTGATCTGCAAGCATATTGGGTCGATCCGTAGCTTCGGGCGAGACATTCATTTCTTCATATCTAAGCCATACTATCTTATATCCAAATGCCGGAATACCAGATACTCGAACGGACCATTTATCGTTGTCTCCATTCTCTCCTCGTATCCTATCGGTATCCAGACGTATACCTTCATCATCATAGAACGCAGCACACGCTGTACCCCTTGTTATGTCGCTCTCAACAATAGAATCCCTTTTCCAACCCAAGCTATTGAAGATTAGATATGGGGTACCTGTTCCTTCCGTTGTTATATCAGCAACAAGTTTATTCAGTCCATACTGAAGACCACTATTTCCTTTTTCGAAAATTTGCGTATATTCTTTCTCAGATGTTTCGTAGGCTTCCGTAATCGCAGAGCCTGGTATAATATCATGAAATTGATTCAGTAAAATTAGTTTCCATCCCTCGTGAAGGCTACCCCGGACTTCACGTTCTTCTGCCTGTGTCAGCAATGGTGCCGCCAACGCACTCCAAAGTTCTCCTTCACGATACAATATTTCAGCCTTGCGATTGCTTCTCTTGTTCCGTCCGTGCGTCGTGTAGGTTCCACGGTGAAGCTCCAAGTACAGGTCTCCCCGCCACTCTGGCAACGTTGGATCCTGCTCTGTTATTGCGCCGAAGAAATCTGCGGCAGTGCTATATCGGACCTCCGGTTGGCCAACCATCAGCTCACCACGCTCTATATATTCAAGCATTTCGCGCGTGACACCACCGCCCCCATCACCGTGTCCGTACAATAACATTTGTTCAGCATGGTTGTCTTTTTGCCTATAGGACTGCCAATGATCATGGATATCCTTAGGCATCGTATTCTCGTTCACACCATGATTGAGATATGAAAGCATCGGTGTTCCATCGATCCCAACCCAATGGAACAGATCATAAGGAAATACGTTGGTGTCGTTCCAACCAAGTTTCGTGGTCATGAAATAGTTCACACCACCATGCTTCAAGATTTGAGGCAGTGAAGCACAGTATCCGAACGTATCCGGAAGCCACTCAATATCAGAAGTCATCCCGAATTCTTCTTTGTAAAAAAGCTGTCCATAGAGCATCTGTCGCATAAGTGATTCACCACTTGGTATATTCAGGTCCGGCTCGACCCACATCCCACCAACGAGTTCCCAGCGCCCCTCAGCAATTCTTGCTTTGACCCGTCCATAAAGTTCCGGGTCGTTCTCTTTGAGAAAAGAAAAGAGCAGTGGCTGGCTCTGTGCATACTTGAAATCAGGATATTCGTTCATCAACGCATCAATGGTGGAGAACGTACGACTGGTCTTGCGGACCGTCTCTCGAACCGGCCACAACCAGGCAATATCAATATGCGACTGCCCAACCATATGCTGAATCCCTTCGGCATTTCCACCAATCTCGTTTACACGTCGTTTCAATTTCTCTTCTAATAAGATGATTGTACTGCCTTCCCGTATTTCCTTCTCGTCCATTGCAACAAATGTATCCATCGCTTCATATAACGTTTGGATCAGTCGATTACGACGGAAATCCTGCTCTGGCAAAAGAATGCTAGATGCTCGGATCACTGTTACCGTATGCATCAGGCTTTGAACAGGATGATTGGGCAATACAATCAAACTACGTACCGAGCGAATCGGCGGTTGAATAACAGCCTGCTGGTTAAGAGGATCTACTGGTTCAGGGATTGGATCATATAATTCAATTTCCAATGCTAGGGTTCTGACGTTGGTTTCTAGATGCTCTAATATCGGATTTAACGTCACATACGTATGATTCCGATCTAGTCCATGACGCGACAATCCATTTATCCGGAGCAAACCTTCTCCACCCGATTCAAACAACAAGCCCGCTTTGCCATTCATCCAGTCTTCTGATAGCTCAACAACTTGTCTGAAGAAGTACGTCGTCCCCTGCACACTCGGAAAATGGGCCAATCCATTTCCCTCAGGGTACAGTGCACGATCTTCATACTCCCCTGGCAGTTTATAGGTCGTCCGAGTAATCTCCCAGTCATTGAGTTCCGATTGTTCGAGCCATTGATGCTCGGACAATTCGCGAATAAATCGTGTAATACGTTCCATATTATCGAACCTCCCTAACCATTAGATCCGTGCTTAGTGTGTCATTGACATGCCTACCTACATGAATCCGAAACAACCCTTCTTCAACAACAGGCTTATAATCCATTCCTATACATTCTAATTGCTCTGCAGAAATAGTAAATTCTACCCTCCGGGTCTCACCAGGCTTCAGAGAAACCTTACAGAAGTCCTTCAGTTCTTTCGCTGGTCTTGTAACTGTACTGACGACATCCGTAATATATAACTGAACAACTTCTGAACCTTCAACCTGGCCTGTATTCGTCAATTCAATGGCAACGGATACGCTTCCTGTCGGGGTCATTGTATCCGCTGTTATTGTTAAATTTGAATAGCAGAATTCCGTATAACTTAGACCATAACCGAACGGATACCTAGGCTGCGAATCTGCTTCTAGATACCTCTTGCCGCGTGAACGCTTGCCGTTATAATAAACGGGAAGCTGTCCTACATGTTTTGGAATAGATATCGTGAGCCTACCCGATGGATTCACCTCACCAAACAAAATGTCAGCAATGGCATTTCCACCTTCCTGCCCTGGATACCACGCCTCCAGAATAGCGTGGGCATGATCGTCTACCCAGGGCTCAGCAATCGGTCTGCCATTAATATAGATAATAACAACGGGTTTCCCCAGTCTATAAATTTCCTGAATTAATTCTAGCTGTACTCCTGCAAGTTCGAGGGTCATCCGGTCAATCCCTTCACCGCATTCCATATCGCTCCAAGAATGCTCCGTCACCTTGGACGCGCCCGTCTTTAAGTCGATGCTTCCTTCACCAAAGTCGCGAGCGCTCGATCCGCCGACCACCATGACAACGGTGTCGGCCTGCGCTGCACAAGTTAGTGCATATTCGAACCCTTCTTTGGAGTCACCTTTAATCTGGCAACCCGGGGCGTATAAGAGACGTTCAGAGTCATTATGCAAATGGTTACTAATGCCTCGCAGTACAGTAACTACTTTGGATCGCAGCTGTGGCGATGTATAATCACCCAGTTGATTATATCCCTGATCGGCGTTCGGGCCGATCACAGCAATCTTACCGATGGACTTAGATAATGGTAATGTATTCGCTTCATTCTTCAGTAGAATGATGGCTTCTGAAGCTGTCTGCCGCGCAAGCTTGATATGCTCCTCGCTACCGATGACCTTCGCAGCTTTGTCCGGATCGGCATAGGGTTGTTCAAACAGACCCAACTTGAATTTCAATGTGAGTACTCGCCGTACAGCCTGATCCAACACGCCTGAATCAAGTTTGTTCTGATGAACAGCCTCTACTAAATAGCGACCAAACATTTCACCCGACATTTCCATGTCAATCCCGGCTGAAATCGCCCGTATTGCCGCATCCATTCCATCCTCCGCCGTATCATGTCCAGATGCCAACATATCTATTGCACCGCAATCGGTAATTAGCATTCCTTCAAATCCCCATTCTGAGCGGAGAATCGACTCAAGTAATTCCGTATTCACCGTACAAGGAATACCATCAATTTCATTGTAAGCAGGCATAATGGAGATAGCACCCGCTTCGACAGCCTTCTTAAAAGGTAACATGTCTACCTCAAGTAACTCTCGAAGTCCCATATGAACAGGGCCCGCATTTCTTCCACCTTCTGAACTACCATAAGCAACGAAGTGTTTCAACGTCGCTACCACACTGTCTTCGCTATCCAGACGTTCACCCTGATGTCCCTCTACGGAGGCAACAGCGAACTGACTGATCAAATACGGATCTTCTCCGAAGCATTCTTCCGTTCGTCCCCATCTTGGATCGCGGACCACATCAAGCACTGGAGAATAAGTTACCGCACCTCCTTGGCTCCTTGTCTCCCTAGCGACAGCTCTGCACATTTCACGGTATAAATCCACGTTCCATGTACTGCCGATTGATAAGGGTACTGGAAATACAGTTGCTCCAATGGCCATGTGTCCATGTGAGCATTCTTCACCAATTAGAATGGGAATACCGAGGCGCGAATGCTCTATAGCATACTTCTGGATCGCATTGACAGCCTCAGCGCCTTCTCTCGGAGAAAGCCCTGATTCAAGCGTAACACCTGTCCATGGATCAGCGCGTAGTACACCGTACAGCGAACCTACACCTCCATTCTCCACTTGAGCTTTAAAAGACTCAGTGAGAACAACTTCCCCTTCACTATGTTCATAAGTCTGCCAACCGAAAGGCTGAATGAGCTGGCCCACTTTTTCTTCTACAGTCATAAGACCGAGCAGATGCTCTACCCGATCTTCAGTTGGCATACTTCTATCTTGATAGATCATAGCTCCACTCTCTTCTCTATATATGACTTTATTCTTTTACAGCACCGATAGTCAGACCTTGAATGAAATAACGTTGAAAGAAAGGATATGCGAAAATAATGGGTCCAGTCGCAAGCACAACCATCGCCATGCGTGAAGTATCTTGAGGCATATTTTGCATAGCCCCTAAACTTAATGAGCTATTCTGTGAATTCTGAAGAATGAACTGCATACTCGTTTCGATCCGCATTAGCATCGACTGCAGCGGTACTAGATTTGGGTTGTCGATGTATAACAAAGCATTGAACCAATCATTCCAATAACCAAGTGTACTGAACAAACCAATTGTCGCAAGACCTGGTAGGGAAAGTGGTAGTACAACTGTTAAGAATATTCGGAATTCTCCCGCCCCATCAATTTTACCCGCTTCAATGAGGGCATCCGGTACACTTGTCGTATAGAAGGTTCGTAGAATCATAATGTAGAATGCATTTAGAGCAAGAGGAAGAACCAGTGCCCAGAATGAATCTTTCAGTCCCATTAATTGTGTAACGACAATGTAAGTAGGAACTAAACCACCATTGAATAACATCGTGAAGAATGCTAGAAAAGCGAAAAAATTACGATACTTGAAGCTTTTTCTCGAAATAGCATAGGCATACAACGCAGTGATAAAGAGACTCAATAGGGTTCCAACGACGGTGACCGAAATGGTCACGAAGTAAGAATTCAACAGTGCTTCTCCATTCTGGAATACGTACCGATAACCCTCCAGACTCCACTGAGATGGAATCAATTGATAGCCATCACGTGCCAGTGCCCCCTCATCTGTAAAGGAAATGATGACAACGAACAGAAAAGGAAATATACAGAGGAAAGCAAAAATACCGGCGATTAAATTAAACACTACATTCCATGAACCTCGAAGGCGATGGATATCTTTTTCTTTTGATTTTCTTTTTGACACAGGACTCACTCCCTCCATAGGTTCTAGAATAAGGCGCTATCTTTATCCACTTTACGTACTATATAGTTCGAAGTCATAACAAGAATGAAACCAACAAGAGATTGATACAATCCAGCAGCCGTACTCATACCGATTTCACCCGTCGTTTTAAGCCCACGATATACATAGGTATCAATGACGTTAGTAACGCTATACAACGTACCTGAATTTCGTGGAACTTGATAAAACAATCCGAAATCGGCATAGAATATTTTCCCGATAGCAAGCAACGTCATGATCGTAATGATCGGCTTCAACATAGGGATCGTTATACTACGGATCTGTTGCCACTTACTGGCTCCATCAATCATGGCAGCTTCATAAAGTGATCTATCAATCCCCATTATGGCTGCTAAATAGACGACGCTATTGTAACCAACAGCCTTCCATAGAAAGATAAGAACTAGGAAATAAGGCCAATATTTCGGATCAGAGTACCATTGAATCGGATCCATCCCAAACCATCCTGTAATTTGGTTCAGCATCCCCCGGTCCATACTCAGAAAGCTAAATGCGAAATACCCGACTACAACCCATGATAAGAAGTAAGGTAAGAACATCCCTGTTTGATACAGTTTAGCGAGCTTTTTATTTGCAATTTCAGACAATACCACAGCAAGAATAACGGACAAGATCAGACCTAGCGTAATAAATGCAACATTATACAGTAACGTATTTCGTGTAATGATATAAGCATCATTCGTACTGAATAGAAATTTAAAGTTATCAAATCCCACCCACTTGCTTTCAATAATACTAGCCAAGAATCCGTCTCTACTGTAACGATACTGTTTAAATGCAATAATCGTTCCTAGCATTGGTAGATAGGCAAAGAAGAGGAACCATAATGTGCCGGGCAATACCATAAGCAGCATGATTTTATTCTTGACAAGGTTCTTTAGAAATCCACCGATCATACATATCCCTCCCACTTGAGTTATAACGAACAAGAAAAAAAAGAACCGGGTATACGTTAGAAAGCACCCGGTTCTTTCAGATTCAAACTTCCTGTGCTTACTACTTCTTAGATGCTACCCATGCGTCAACTTGTGTTTGTGCTTCAACCATAATTTTGTCCAATCCGGCAGCTTTGAATTTCTCTAGCGCTTTCGGTAAATATACATCTGGATCAACGGTACCTGTCATTAGCGAGGACCAGAACTCTTCTTTGACGTTCATCACAGCTGCGACTTCATTTGTGATCTTGGAAGTGTCAAAGTTAAACCCTAGCAACGGTGCATTTTTACCTGCATCATTAAACTTTTTGAATTCATCCCATTTATTTTCAGGGTCACCTTCGTTTAAATACGTAAGGAGAACGTTACCAATTGAGAATGTTGGGATATCATAGTTTTTAGATTCCGCTAAATTCTTCATCATATTATCGGCAATTTTTTCATAATGAACATTCTCGATTCCGGAATCCAACAGATTACGTAGATACTTATCCGTATTTATTAGATTCAGGAACTCCATAGCTTTCTCAGGATATTTCGAGTTAGCTGAGATTGCCTGCATGGAACCCATTACGGACCAGTTATACACGATAGAATCTCCCGCTGGAGTAGATACAACAGGATAGCCATAGCTGGCTGACCATTGGTTATCTGCAAGAGGCTGAGTAGCAGCACGATCCGTGAACCAATTCCCAGTCTTGATCAGATCATCTGTTGAAGTCGTTGTAGCTGCTTCTGGTGAAATATATCCTGCTTTATAGTACTTATGCATCGTAGCAAGG
This sequence comes from Paenibacillus sp. Y301, assembly GCF_059445505.1. NCBI lineage: Bacteria > Bacillati > Bacillota > Bacilli > Caryophanales > Paenibacillaceae > Paenibacillus > Paenibacillus sp. Y301. Next base: position 56,412 of record NZ_JCAIUL010000009.1, read on the forward strand.
CTAGCTTTCAATTCCGGGGTTTCCAACATGTTTATAACTTTATAGTCTTTTGTATCCAGTTTTACTGCCATAGGCATTTTCTCAATTAGGTAATCGAAAGGCATCAATGGTACGTAATCCTTGTTAATAGCAAATGGCGTAACGTTAGGCTCATTTTCTTTGATCGTTTTGAGAAGTGGCTCTGCACTCTCTAAGGATTTAACGCCGCTGATATCAAGGTTATATTTATCTAAGAGTTCCTTGTTGAAACGCCATACTTCCAATGCTGGTAGTTCTTTGTTGGCCGGAACGCCATAGTTCTTACCATCCACTTTGGAACCTTCAAGGAATGCTGGATCCAGTGTTTCGATAATTCCTTTACCTTCTTTAGTCAATAAATCATCAATTGGAGTAAATGCACCTTTTCTAGCATTCTGTACATAATCGAAGGCCCATGCACAGGTGAATAAAATGTCCATCGGCTCGCCAGATGCAGCCATTACCTGCATTTTTTGAGAATAGTCACCGTAGTCGATCATTTTCATCTTCACGGTAGCGTTTATTTTTTCCTTCGTATATTTATTCACTTCGGCGATAACAAGGTCTGTATCCTTCTGTGGTGCACCAATGGTATACCAGATCAGTTCAACAGGCTTCTCAGTACTTCCACTGTTACTAGAACTATTGTCTTTATTTCCTCCACATGCGCTAAGCGTCAGTGTACATGCCATCAACGTGGCAAGCATAATCGTAAAGCTCTTTTTCTTCTTCATCTTATAGTTCCCCTCTGTTCTGTAGTGTTTCTTAACAATTAATCCGTTGCCATTACAGTAAGTTCGCTAGTCTTTATACACTCTGTTCGTCTGTCATACTTTGTTTAACGGCTATCTTCACTTTAGTTCATGTAAGCACTTTCAAATAGAGGATAAACTTAATAAATGGTGTAGAAATTAAAGAAAATAAAAATACTAGAGTAGCCCTTTATATTCAATCGGAGAAATGCCAACATACTTTTTAAACTGTTTATAAAAGTATCCGCTTTCTAAATAACCTACGTTTGCAGCTATTTCATGGACTTTTAAATGAGTTGTTTTAAGTTGCTCCTTGGCCTTTTCTACACGATATTTATTAATGTATCCGGTGAACGTCTCGTTCGTCTCCTTATGGAATAACTGTCCCAAATACACGGGATGGATATTGTAAGCTGCTCCTAATGTCTTGAGGGAGAACTCTCCAGCATAGTTCTCATGAATATACTTCAGCACCTGCTGAACAACCGGATTCTTTACATCTCTAACCAATGCATCGATAACGGAAACTGCCACCTCTTGGATCGCCTTGATCAGGTCAGTTCCTGTATCCGCTTCCCTAACCGTCGTAAAAGCCAAAGTGAATGGTTCAGCTTCTTCCTTGTGATTCATTTCCTTTAATTGCATTTTGAATCGGACGATCAGTTCAAGAGCGATATCCTGTAGATGGCTTGGTGTCATTCCCTCTAGTCTCTGGATCTCTTTAAAATCATTCCCTATTTTCTCTTCCAGGCTTTCCGTCTCTTTCGCTAATATAAGCTTGACATATTCCGACCAGTCTATAGGAAATACCGATTTGAGTGGTCCTTCACATAGTGGAAGCTCACTATATTCCATAATCGCCTGTTGGGGGCAGATGAGGAAATACTCCATTGCTTTTTTGGCTTCAACATAACTTTTAGGAGCATGCTGAATTAAAAATCCTACACTTCCCATAGAGATACGAACTGGACTGAACGCAGTAATACGTTCATGTATATCTTCTAAGTTTTCTTTCAACCTCTTTTCTTCCAATACCTCCATCGTGGAAAGAATAACGATGTCCCCATCCATATCACGAAATGGTGTGAATGAATCATCGTTATCAAAAAGCTTCGTAATCAGGTCGAATACTTCATCGCCTGCCTTCTCACTCCGTACAATGGATACGGAAGCCAAAGGCCGTTTAAGCTGAATCCCAAGAAGGTCTGCCCGCTCATTGAACTCCGTCGTAGCCATTTGACCCTTCAACCAGCGATGCAATATATTATCTTTTACGATTTGCACACCCTTACTATCAAACCATTGTTCCACAAGTAAAAGATTCAACTTCTCTACCATACCTCGCAGTGTAGACTTTAACTCTTCAATGTTTATGGGCTTTAATAGGTAATTCTCAATTCCAAGCTTCATAGCTTCCTTCAAATAATTGAATTCACTGAACCCACTAAGAATGATTGCTAATAGATTAGGTTGAATCTCCCGAGCACTACTGATCAACTGAAGCCCATTCATGACCGGCATAGAGATATCTGAAATTAGCAGATCTACAGTCGTATGTCTCAGAATATCCATGGCTAGCTGCCCATTCTCTGCATGCCCCACAATTTCCATTCCGAAATCCGCCCAATGAATGATATTGTACAATCCTTCAAGGATAAACGGCTCATCATCAACAATAAGTACTTTATACATACTGATTCCCCTCCACTTCAATATCGGGAAACCTTACGATTACCGTCGTCCCGTTGTCTAATTCACTCTGTATATCAAGCCCATAAGACGGACCATATAATAACTTCAGTCGAGTATGTACACTACGTAATCCGAACGATCCACCTTCTTCTTCCGGCTTGTCCAGAGAATCTTTTATTTGTGTTAGTCTTACCGGATCAATTCCTCGTCCGTTATCCTCAATAATGACCTCTATGAATCCTATCTCCTGTAACACTCGAATCGATAGATGGTTATCCGTCCGTTCCGTTCTTATTCCATGTACGATGTAATTCTCAATTAGCGGTTGCAGTGACATCTTCATAACGACTTTTAAGGAATGCATCGGCTCGATTTCGATCTGGTAGGAGAACTTATCCTTATATCGAATCCGAAACAGTTCAAGATAAAGACGACATGCCTCCAGTTCATCTGTGAATAAGTGAATCTCCTTCTGCTGTACAAGACCTTTGAACAACACGGATAGGATGTAGATCATTTCGCTCACATCACTGGCACCCTGAGAGATCGCTCGCATACGGATAACCTCAAGCGTATTATATAGAAAATGGGGGTTAATCCTTGCTTGTAAAGCTGCTAGCTCTGTATGCTTCTGCTTAATTTCCGCTTTATATACCCTATCGATGTAGAGATTGAGGTCATCCATCATGTTGTTGAAACTCTTCGATATTTGCCCGAGTTCGTCCTCACGCTTGTCCTCAATTCGAGCCTCCAATTCACCATTTTTCACTTTCCTTGTGAACCGTATAATTCTATTTGTCCGCTTAGCGTAATTAGCAACGAATAGCGAGGGAATAACAATAGAGATGATGATACAGATCGCGCTGATCAACATAATCGTATTACGGAGGCCCGTATAAGACTGTGCAATGACATCCTTAGGTGCTACACCAACGACCATATATCCACCCTCGTTCGAAATTAGCTTGTTAATATACATGCCCTCATCCGCGAGTTTAGTGCTTTTGTCACTATAGAGAAATGAACTCTGATCTGCATAGGGGTAACCCCCTTCATAATATTGGGAGGATGAATCATACATTACCCCTCCATCCGGAGATATGACGGCAATATCCCCTTTTAATTTATCTTTATAACTGGATAGTACATTTGAAATGTGATCAGCGTCATAATAAATCAATAGTTGACCGATATTTTTTAACGTTATTTTGTCATTAAGCGGTATCCGAACCGAGTACAAATGCGAATCCCACTGGTTGATCGCTGTGCGAACCCAAACGTTAGGTCGGGAAATATGTTTATTTTCCAAAGCCATGACATCAGGGATGTAAGAGTTAGCAGCATTGGTAGAGATCGCTTTGAAGTGTTTATTCTGATCAAAGGTGAACAGATTCTGCTGATCCGCACTATACAGCATTAAGTTCCGTATATCCTCATCATTATCAAGCTGATCTTTTAAAAATTCCAGGACATCGGTCGATTTATCAGCATTATTGTAATAATATTGATCCAATTTATGCTGGGCATAATCTTGAAACGGATGTGTTAAGAAATAAGATAGATTCCCTGATAATGTCTCATTCCGGTACATCGCAAGCGTCATGTCTTTTACCGCAACATACTTAGCATCCAAGTAATTACTCACACTCTCCATCGCATTCTTCTGGATGTCTAGTTCTTTCCCAACGACCGATTGGGACATGGAGTGAAACATTAAATAAGAGAAGGTAATGATTGTAATAATCGTAATACCCGAGTAGAGCAGAATCATTTTCAAGAACACATTGTTTTTAAAATAATTTCCGTAAAGTCTCCTGACCATCACTATGCCTCCCATGTTGTCTTTTCGGTTAATTATAACAATGTTTCCAGCATATCGAATCAACATTTAGCAAAGAGTAAAAAAAGCCCTCCGATAAAAAATGTTAAGTCCAAAATATCATGAACTCATTTTCACTGTCTAACGTATGGAAATAATAATAGAAAAGCAGCTTTCCCACTCAAGGAGAAAGCTGCTTTTCATTATGTAACTTTCCGTTATCATACATATAAACTTCAAGCTCATACGAGAAGAGTCCTCATAAGAATTCTACTGAGGCCAGTTAAAAGGTTCATCTTCAACCTCTTGCTTTATCTCATTGAAGAACCATGTAACACCCTTCCACCAATTTGGATCCTCCGCATAGGTTTGGTTTAGCCATTGAATCGGGTGGCTTGTTCCTGGACGCCTATTGCTAATATTAGCTACAGTCTTCGCTGCGATATTAGCTGAAGATGCAATCGTTGTATTGTAACTCTCCCAACTTCCAAATACATTAAAAGGATTATTCGCTATCTCTTTTACTTTTTTATGATTTTTTGAAACGAATCCCTGCTCTTGCCCTGTAATGGCAAACAATAAAAGCGGATGAATATCATATTTCTGTGCAGCTTTCACAATCTCAGACATGTACGGTTCCTCAGCTAAAATGGAGTTCTTCCCCTTCAAATAATGATTCAATCGTTTCTTATCTATTGAAACGTATTTGAGCTCCTTAGGTATTCCATCGACCGGTTTCAGGTCACGAATCACTTGGTTATTTATAGGAACTTCAGTAGATATAGATGTAGAAGACCGCTGCTCTAATGATAATATCAACATTATACCTAGAATAACCACAATTAGAGACAGACTCGCAATAGATACCTTCCGATTGAGCCTTGCTTTCTTCCAATAGGGAACAACCGGTTCATTAACAACGGAAACGGCGATTTCCATGTGGCTGTTCAGGTTCTGTTGCTCCCATTCTCTCTCCAATGCTTGAAGTGAGACTGTAGTGAGTTCTTCCTGTGACCATTGAAGAAGGATGTCTCGAACCACTTCTTCCTGTAATTCTAATGTGGATCTGGCACAAGCCCATTCAGCTAAAGAGGATATCAGCTCATCTTTGCTCAAATCGAGAGACATACAATGTTGAAGAACATCATCTGCCTGAATAATAAGAGATTCTTTAAACTTGCTAAGAAGCTCGTAACACAGCCTCTTCTTCACCTCTTCTGGAAAAGAAGGTAAGCGGCTTTCAATAATTCGGTGCGCTGCATCCGCAAATACAGATGCTCGTCTCTTCGGATCAAGACTTTGATGTTTGCGATTAATATAATGCTTCAGTCTTACAATTTCTCCATCAGACAATACGAATTCTTGCATCCTTATGATCCCCAGCCTATCCTGATGTTCAGTTAGTGAACAATTAGAGTAATGATCCCTTTAAGAATGATTCCACATGTAGGTTGGAAAGTCCTTCTTCATCCATCATCGCTCATCAGCATTGTTGTCGCTCGCTATCGCGTCTTACTTTAATTCCTCTACAATACTAGTTAGTTGCTTGGTTAGATAAGGTGAAACATCACCGATTACGGATACTTCTTCTAGAAGGTCAAAGGTATTTCCGCCCCATGGACCTTGTGGATCGGATACTTGCCTACCGATTCGTAAAGTTCCTGCTTCGATATAGCTGTCTAGCAGTTGCACGCCTTCTAGAAGTAGATCAACTGGCAGCGGTTTGTCTCTGCGTCGTGACCATACTGCTAAGAAGGACATGCCACGCAATATATCCTATTCAAAAAACCTTGGAAAACAAGGTTTCAGCCATTCCGTATCGATGATATGCCCCGTTTGTTTAGAACATACGAGACGATGTTCAATCAAATAACGTGCACCTTCATCCAAGAAGATCGCTTCCTGCTCCGTGAAATCGCGGTTTGTATACCACAGAATAGCCTCTAGTGGAGGTAGAGTTGAAACAATAGAGCTTTTATTAGAATGTATATAAGCTTCCGGATCGCAGTTTAATCCTCCATCAGACTGTTGATGCTGTAAGAACCATTTGCGAATCCAAGGCATCTCCTTGTCCACATCACAGCCATATGTCATCAAGCACCGTCCCATTTTTCACGGCTGTGCTCGCAACGATCTAACTCCATATTCGGAGCAGATTCTAGAAATTGTACAGATTTTTGGATAGCGACCCGAAGGCTCTGGTTTGTTTCCATCTTAATCTATGTCTCCCAAAATTCTATTTAATTACATTTCCAAGGAACGAAGACGAAGAATGCCTGAGAAGATAATCTACACTTCTGCAAAGCTTGCAAAACACATGATCTATGGCTTAGGAACAACCCGTAACCATACCTCACAATAGCAATGTTCATCTTTCCCAAAATACAGCTCCATCTCATATTCATCAATTTTAGTATATGATGCTGTCGGTAACCAATCTGTATAGATTCTCTTAATCATTTCCTGAATAACAGTACTCGTCTCTTCCTCTGAATGCTCTCTTGTTCTGAAGATAGCCCATGTTGATGCAGGAACATCCAGCACAGTGTAACCTTCTGCGTTACAATGATCTGCCATGTAATTAAACAGCATATAGCGGAAGGAACTATCCATCTTGCCCTCATTACTCCAACATATAGCGTTAATCATACTAAGCTCATCATCTTTGTCCTTTTGTGCCGATAGAGCCAGCTTCTCGAGGCTTCCATCCTGCGCGCAGTCAATCCAAAATTGGGGTATATCTGTAAACTGCTTTTCTTGATCGGCTGTAAACACACGGTCGATACCATACACTGAGAATGCTTCTTTCTTAATCACTCGATAATCCATAGCTACATCTCCTCGAATTGATATATGAAAAGAGATTCGGGGATACGCTTTAAGCATTGCCCCTTCCCCACGAGCTGAGGTTGGAGTCAATCCATGTAGCGCATGAAAGGCACGTGCGAATGCTTCAGGTGACTCATAACCGTATTTTAATGCAATATCGATTATTTTGGTTTGACTATGCTGAATATCGAAAGCAGCCATTGTCAATCTGCGACGTCGAATATATTCTGCAAGCGAAACACCCGTAATAATGGAAAATACTTTTTGAAAATGATACACCGAGCATAAGGCTAACCGTGCTGCTTGTTCATTATCGATATCTCCATAGAGGTGACCTTCAATATAGTCGAGTGCACGATTCATCCGTTCTAACCAATCCATCGCTCCCCCTCCTTTCACAAGTATCATAAGGTGTGAAGCTTATCGTTGCCGTGCATTTCGTGCTTGTTACTGCTAGGTCTCCCGTGATCATATGTATGATGTTGTAAATAAACGCAATTGACCTCATGATGTGTAGAGTTTGTAAATAAGGTTATTAGTCATCCTTTTTTCTTAATTTTCAATAGGTTCAACATTAATTAGATCCACAATAAATTCATTCTTGACACTGTCGAATTTATATGTGATATGGAATTCACATACATATGTTGGCGATACTCCAACAGATCCCGTGATGTTTAATCTTATTTTTTGATTCTCTACTTCATAAATAACTACACCACCGAAAGCGAGCTCATCTTGATGGTAATTCGGAGCTGGATCATAATCATAATCAAAGTTATACTCTTTTCCTTGCGTTTTAACTATAATCGCTAAACCACCATTATCATTTTTAGCTACATACGATTCAATCTGGTCGGCAACAATGTCCAAATAACTTTGTACTTTAATCTCTGAGAAATCTTCGGTATTAATTACTTGAATATCATAGGTATCTAATCCTGTCCCACGGCCGATCTGGATGATAATTACGGTTTCTTTACCATCACCCTTAAGATCAGTATAGAATACCTGCGGTTTGGTTCCCGTATCAGGGATTTTCCAATTAAAGTATTTTTGACTTCCATTAATATTTAAGGTTACCCCTTCTATTCCATTCTTCGTTTCTTTAGTCGCATAAAGTTTTACTTCTTCATTTCTTGAAGTACTAATCAATTTTGCATCAGTCTCTTGCGTAACACCTCTTCCATTTCGCTGCCAAATCCATAATAACTAGTTTCTATAATTAACATTGCTTGCAATATCAGCTATAATTTTATTATTAATTAACTCAGTCCAAGGGGAAATAGATCAATATGAACTTACAATTATTAACGAGTTACTGTCTGTCAAAAAAGGGCAGCCTAGAGGATTATCCATTCGGTGACGATGTCCTAGTCATAAAAGTTGTATCCAAAATGTTTGCATTGATTTCTAACCAAAATAACCATCTAAAAATCAGTTTGAAATGTGATCCATTTATGGCGGAAAGTTTACGACAACAATACACTTCGATTACTCCGGGATATCACTTAAACAAAAACCACTGGAACACGATCTTGATCGATGGTACTCTTTCAGAACTAGAATTATGTAAAATGATAGATCACTCTTATGAATTGGTCTTTAAAGGGTTGAAAAAGTCAGAGAAAGATGCAATTAACCAATAGTATCATTTAGAGTTACAGCTTTATTTCGATCATTTAAAAAGTAAACTATACACCGACCGAATCAATTTCGGAGTCTATATAAACCGTTCTGATTAGCACTGTACATCTTTGCGGCATTTCAGTGATCGCAATCAGCATGGTGAGCAAGCACTAATAGTGTATGCAGTTGTAAAATAACCCCCTTCCTCCATTGGCATAGTTCACACGAAGGTCAAGAGGGTTATCATCTTTTAGCATTGCTGCCTCCCTTCTAACAAAGAAGGCAAATCACTTCCTAGTCGAAGACGGAGAAGGATGCTCCTCCCTTCGATAAATCACTGTCTTTTGTTACATGTCCCCAACAATATTGATAATATTTCCTTCCGTGTCCGCAAATGAAGCAAACACCATGCCGATCTCGGAAATTTCGGTTCGTTGCGTCACGATTTCACCGCCGCACTTCAAGATTCGTTCAATCATTCCATCTACATCGTCGACCCTAATTACTAGGCGCGGTTCCTTCAATTCTTCGCTGCGTTTAACGATTTCACCGTTTATAGCACCCACTATATTTTTGTTTGCGTAAACTTCTTCCTTGTTCCAACCGAAAACTTGCCCATAAAAATTCCATGCCCGTTCCTCATCATCTGTCGGAATTTGAAACCAAGTAACTTTATTTGAGGGTATCATCGTGGTTCCTCCACTCTTTAATTATTAACATATATCCTATTATATGGATAAATAACTGGCAGCACAATGTTATTCATAGCATACCAATACACAGCGATTTATCCATTAACACACTTAATACACTTCACCTTTTGTACAAAGCTCAGACCCTGAGCGATCCACGGAACCCTCTGGCGCCATAGTAAGATTCCGCACCGTTATGATACACAAAGACATGACCGTAGCGGTAATCAGCAAAGATAGCACCGCCGAGTTTTCTAATGTCAGATGGTGTTTTCACCCAGCTCGATGTTTTCATATCGAAATTTCCAAGGTTCAGTAGTTCCCGATACTGTTCTTCTGTTAACAGCTCAATGCCCATCGTACCCGCCATTTCAATAGCGCTATTTTCCGGTTTATGTTGTTTCCTTGACTCTAGTGCTTCATTGTCGTAACAAACACTTCTGCGACCTTTAGGACTTTCTGCTGAACAGTCATAGAAAATGTATTCGCCCGTCTCTTCATCATAACCAACAACATCCGGTTCACCGTCGGTTCTCTCCATTTCATTGAGTGACCATAGTTTCTCAGTATTAGCTTCCAGTTTTGTCTGTACGTTAGTCCATACAATATCTTTATGGCGGTTTATGTTTTTTTCAAACCGTGTTTCCAATGCTCTAAGTAGTTCTGCACGTTGTTCTGGTGACAACTTACATTCTTCATTTTTCATAATTACAAACCTCCTTGAAGTTTTCGAGAACTCACTTCATATATTATTTTATTCTACTAATTTACTTTATTTTAATTTAAGACTTTTAGCTATACTTAAAGCCGTCTGTTCATCAACATCTTGAGTCTTAAAATGTAGATCGTACGCCTTATTCTTATCCTTTAGAACAAAGTAGATGTGTGTGGATTCAGTTACAGTCAAATCACCCGATGCAGCTGGAGGTGTTTGTTTTAACTTTTCCAGTACGGCTTCTGTAAAATAACCTTCTAGTTTTTTGGATTCAATGACCTCTGTATGATTGGATCGTAATTGAAAAATAGGTTGGTCTGGATAGTATTCGACTACATCAACTCCACCTATCACGTTTCCATTTTTTTCGAAAGACAAGGATGAAAAAGGTAGTGTTCTTATGGACCAATTTTCAGGAGTAGTTAGTTCGTATAAGTCAGGTTGAGTGTTCTTCTTGATTTCTGCGTTGGTATTCCCAACTCTTGCCCCAATGATCGAAGCACCAATTATTACTACCATTAGAAGTACTAATGAAATGAATAGATTAACTCTCTTCTTTTTCTTATAGTTCATGATCTCCCCCAGCCGCTACTATTCATTTTTTCTAACCTTCTTATTAGTTTACACTTTTTCCCATAACTATTAAACCGTGATTCCTTCTACATTCCCCGCTGCTGTCTCCCTATAAATTCGATAAAGTCGGATATTCAGATGATGTTTGGTAAAAAATATGCCGTATTAACTTTAAATTTGATATGCAAATAGTGTAAGGTATATAAGTTATCATTAAAAGGTTCATTTTTTAAGAATGGAGGGTTTGTTTTTGAAAATTGTTTATATTCTTTCTATCGTTCCTTTTATAGGCATTTTGGGGTTACTTCCTTTTGTCAATAGAATAGAACCATATGTATTAGGGATGCCTTTTTATATGTTCTGGATGGCGATGTGGGTGGTCCTTACGTCCGTTATTTTGGGTATCATGTATAAGTTGGACCCTAGAAACCGGGAAGGTGAACAGGAATGAATATTGCCCTTCTCATTATTACAGGATTTTTACTTCTATCGATCTGGCTAGGAATTCGTTCAACCAAGGGAAAAGATATGAATTTGGAGCAGTGGACGGTTGGAGGACGCGGATTTGGTGCAGTATTCGTCTTTCTATTGATGGCTGGAGAAATTTATACGACCTTTTCCTTTCTTGGCGGTAGCGGCTGGGCGTATGGTAAAGGTGCACCTGCTTTATACGTCCTTATCTACATAACATTGTCTTATGTATTGTCCTATTGGCTTCTTCCAGAAATATGGGAATATGCCAAAAAACATAATCTAATGTCTCAATCTGATTTTTTTGCAAGTAAGTATAAAAGCCCTATTCTAGGGATCCTATCTGCGCTTGTTGGTGTAGTGTCGATGATTCCTGTGATTGTCGTACAGTTAAAAGGTCTAGGGATTATTGTATCTGAAGCCTCTTATGGCGCCATATCCATATCTACCGCGGTTTGGATGGGTGCCATCTGTCTTACTATTTATGTGATGCTTTCTGGCATACACGGCTCAGCTTGGATAGCTGTCATTAAAGATATCATGATGCTCGTGATCATAGGGTTCTTAGGAATTTATCTTCCTATTCATTACTATGGTGGTTTCCAAGCAATGTTTGAAGCTATTCATGTAGCTAAACCTGAATTTCTAAAACTTCCTGATCAGGGACTCAGTATTTCGTGGTTTATATCCACAGTAATTTTACTCGTATTCGGGTTTTATATGTGGCCCCAAGTCTTCAGTGCAGTCTATTCGGCCCGTAGTGGGAAAGTATTTCGCAAAAATGCGATTATCAGCCCGTTATATACACTCATGTTGTTATTTGTCTTTTTCGTAGGGTTTGCTGCCATATTGAAAGTGCCTGGACTCGAAGGAGCCGATGCAGATCTCTCCTTACTCCGTCTTTCGATCGAGACCTTTGATCCATGGTTTATCGGCATCATTGGTGGAGCTGGTCTGTTGACCGCATTAGTACCGGGGTCTATGCTATTAATGAGTGTAGCAACACTGCTATCAAAGAACGTCTTCAAAGAGTTCGTACCTTCAATCTCTGATCAGACTGTTGTAAGATTAGCAAAATGCCTTGTTCCTGTGATAGCCCTTATATCGGTGTACTTCACTTTAAACGGTGGCGAGACAATGTCTGCATTAATACTCATGGGATATAGCTTAATCACACAATTATTCCCTTCGCTTCTCTTTAGTCTAAGAAAGAATAATTTCGTTCATAAATATGGCGCTATCGCTGGGATTATCTGCGGCTTAGCTATCGTAGCTTATGTTACGATTAGTGATTCAACCATTGGTTCCTTGTTTCCATCTTTACCACAGGCAGCGAAGGATTTGAATGTTGGAATTATCGCTTTATCAGTCAATCTCCTTGTTATGATAGCAGTAAGTCTTGCTGTTAGAAGAGCCCAACACAAATAAAAGGCAAACCAAGAACCCATAAATTTTCGTACCTAGAATGGACCACTAATCACACGGATACCCTGTGTTTAGTGGCCTTTTTAGTTATATATCCGAGTGAGTCCTGCTATAGAATAGACTAGGTTCGATACACGATACTCGAAAAACACAAAGTCTTACAACCCGAACGAGGAATGAGCCCTGTTCCTAATACTTTCAAAAAAAGGCTACTTCCAGCCTTTTAGAGAGGTGTTTGTATCACACATCTTATACTAGATTCACATAAACTACGAAAACAGAAAAAAAGGAGTGAATGCACATGGCAACTCCCCCTATTCCAAACGGTTCGGTAACATCGACCACCATTGCTGACGGCGCAGTCACTTCTATTAAGTTGGATCCTGAGACAAACGGTTACGTGAACGTCCGATCCTTCGGGGCCAAAGGTAACGGTATCCAGGACGACACCGTAGCCATTCAAAATGCAATTAATGCTGGGAACACCAACCGCAAAGTTGTGATCTTCCCACCCGGCGTATACAAAGTCTCTTCCGGGCACATGCGTAATCCTTCACTTTTGGACTGGTGGTGCCTTCGTATGCCAACCGGAAGCAATCTACACTTCGAACCCGGATCCAAGTTGGTGCTTGCCTCGAACCCACCATCAGATACTCGGGTTCTCGTCATCTTCAACGTTTCTAACATCACGATATCTGGCAGTCTCGAAATAGATGGAAGTGCTTCCACCGTGAAATCAGCAGTCAACGATCAGCTTCACGGCTTGTTCATTTCTTCCGCACAAAATGTAAGGATCGAATCGGTGTACTCCCATGATTGTTATGGTGATAATATTTTTATTGGTGGTACAGAAGAAGATCCATCCATCAATGTACAAATCGGCTATGTGCGCTGTGAAACGGCTGGACGAAAAAACTTCGTTCTCCATTTCGTAGATCAGCTTCATGTCAACAGAGCGGTACTAAACAATAGTCTTGGTGGTGCTCCAGAATTTAAAGGAGCCAACTCACTCGATTTGGAACCCGACGAGTTCAAAGGAACACGTAGCTTTTATCAACGAATCGACTCGTTGACTACCATTGGCTTCGGTAATGATCTATCTGCTGGACTTACGGATGCCATTGCAAGACGTTGGACACTCGACATCGGTTCTCTCGACATGCGTGTGGCTGGAACGACGAATCCTGCATTATTGTCATATGGACTAACGATGAACATTAGCCATTTGACGATCCGCTCCACAGATCATAAAGCCACTTACGGTCTTCAGACGATTTATTCGCAGTTTATCGATATCGCGAGTGCTAGATTCGATGGTATAGGCGGCCCTGCAATTTACTCAGCCTTCAATGCTGCTGGTGGTAAGCCAAGGTTGCACATCGGCTCGCTAGGAATGTACGGATCGGGTTCTACGCTGGCAAGTGGCGTTCGAATCGACGGAGGAGATCTTTATGTAGGGACACTCGATGCACAAGACTTAATAGGGAGTACTTTGCAATTATTCACCACGGAATCTAATACAATGGCAACTGTCGATAATATGATCGTCCGTAACAGTGGTACCAATCAGGTAGTATTGGTCTCCTCCTATGGTGCCGCTAAACCTTCCTTGCATCTTAACAATGTAGCCGTCTTTGATACTCGAAACGTAAAGGTGAAACGCATTCTTGAATTCGAAACGTTGATAGGTATGCAAGGTACGTCACTTGGCACCTTGTACAATCCGTATTCACTTACGGAATGGTTCTCCACCTACGGCAACTTCAACCGGGCACTTCGCCTCACCGGAGGTACACTGCTTCCAGCAGTGTTCATGGTGGAAGGTTCTCCTGAGGGTAGCCTCACTGCTCCGGTCGGAAGTCTAGCTATGCGAACAGATGGTGCAGCGCAAACTACCTTGTATGTAAAGGAGAGCGGCACGGGTGCGACAGGCTGGAAGGCTAAATAATCAAATATAATCATTTCATCTGGACAGTTTGGTCCAGGTGGAATACATATCACATCAACAACTCATGACTTAAGTCACGAGCTTGTAACTGCCCAGAAGTGCGAACGATAACTTGCGAATCTCCTTCCTTAGTATGGCGTTACATCAGGGCAGGTTGACAGCTACCCAACTACAAAAGATATGCTTATGTAGTTACTTCAACGAAGTACTCAATTCCTTTTCGTTGAAGATTCATTGCTCCTACACGATCATCATTAGATGTATTGGCACGTTTTGCAACAAAAAACATGATTCTTCTTGTCTCGATCTGCCTTCTCTGTATGACCACATTTCGGACATGTCTGCGAAGTGTATTTTGGATCAACTGCAATAACCTTCGAGCCAGACATAACAGCTTTATATTCAAGCATTTGACGGAACTGAAAGAAAGACCAAGATACGAACACATAACGATCGAAGCAAGAAAGGATACGTAATAAGCTGATCCCCCGTATATATACAAATAGCTCCGCACATTGATGATCATCATCCTGAAACAACCACTCCCGTCCTTCCCTTATTCCGTAAACAGACGTTCCTTAAGTGAATTTACTTCTGTCAAATCTGCACTCCAGTAGTAAACCTTAGACCCGACTAACGGATCAGGTCCGAAACTGTTTTTACCAGGAATTTGCTCATATGTGAAATCATCAGATTCCATGCCCTTGAACAACCAAGCAAGACTGATCAAGTCACTGTCACTAAAGCTTGTATCGATAATGTCATTCTTCTCTTTCAGTAGTAATCCAGCTAGGTCAGGAATATGCTCGGGTTCCAGTAGCTGTTCAGCCACGGCTCGAACGATATGGAATTGTTCCCGTTGACGACTGAAATCGCCATCTTTGGTGGAATACCTTTCCCTCGCTAGGTAGAGTGCATGCTCTCCATCCAGATGTTGCTCGCCTTTCTTGATCGTAATCTCGGGGGTTATGGTCACATCCTGGTCGATGACCATATCGACCCCACCGATCGAATCTATGAAATCACGTACCCCGGAGAAATTTGTCTTGATGTAGTGATGTATGGGGATATTCATAAAGTCGCTGATGGCCTGGACGAGTGTCAACGTTCCCTGCTGATTACCACCCTTTGACTCACCAACAATATGAGCATGATTGATCTTGGTATAACCCACCTTTTGCACATAAACCCGAGTATCTCGCGGTATCGAGACGATATTTACCTTCCGCTGACTCGGCATTACATGTGCAACCATGATCGTGTCTGCTCGCGAGATTTCCCCACCCCAAGTATCGGTTCCAATTAACACAACATTAAAGGATGAGGTTTCTTTTTCTGAAGCAGCTTGTGATGCAGTGGGCACTTGCGTAGATGGTAGAAATCCTTCCGTATTAGGAAGACGATTTGGCGTGTCCACCGACTGCTCCATCCCCTCAGCCATTGGATAAATTTTCGAACTGGGTATCGTCAGGGGATTAAGGACAGCCTTTTGGAATCGATGTTCCGAATGTAACACTCCCCAGATCCAGGTACCAGCCACTACAATCAGAATAAGTAACCCAATGAATCCGACTCTTCTAATCCGTCTCACCAATGCACCTCCACCTGTAATCGATCATTGAGGAAAAAAATTATAGGATAACAGAAGGATATATAGGTGTCTTACTCCGATTTAACCCAATTCCGATACGACCGAATACATAGGATCCACCTGGGATGCGATTCGCTATGTTCATTATAATGGCCGAACCCACAACACACCCGATAAATTGTAGCCCAACACTGAGTAGCCCTAAGTCTTGGAACCCGAACGAGGAAGGAAGTTTGGCAAACACTGCCAACAATAACGGATGAAGCAAATATATCCCAAAGGAGTACCTACTACTCCACTCCAGGACACGTGGTACTGTCCGCATCGATGAGGCCACCATGAAGAGTAACAGGATCATGCTCAAACTGAATAGAAACATATCTATTCGCTTGGAACTATGTGCTGTAATCCAGCCTTGCCCATTAACGAACAGCACAAGCGCCCCAGTTAATACCGGAAGTGTGTACACGTACCATCGGAACTGTTTCAGCTTTTCCCGGAACCATGTCTCATTGCGTCCTAAGTAATAGGCCACGGTGAAATAGAAAATCCACCCTGGGGAGAATATCCAGTACATTTTATCCCAAATATAATGAGTGACTACCGTATCAACAGGCTTAGTGAAATTAAAGAAGCCTAAGTAAACTACGTTTATAACGAACGACACAATCAGAATACTTTGAGGCGAGAATCGCTTCGCATGCTTTTGAAACAAGATGTGTAGAGCGTAGAACTGAAAGATAATAAGGATAAAGTACCCGTGAAAATCGCCAAGAAGCAGATGACGCCAAAGATAATACCAACAAGCCTGAATAAGTGAAACACCTTGACTGCTCGACATTTCAAATCCTTTTAATCCTGCATATAAAGCACCGAAAAAAATGTACGGCAGGAAAATATATTTGATCCGTTTCTCCCAAAACCTCGCTGGAATTCCATCTGGGTAAGCAAATGATAGTACGAATTGGGAGATAAACACGAATACCGGTGTACCGAACGTAAGCAATAGACCCACTGATTCCACCCAAGGTGTATTTCCGTCGTCGTAAACCCGATATAAGGCATGCAGTAGCGCAATACTTAAGCAGGCTATGCTACGCAGAACGAACATTTCCGTATTCATTTTGCGTTCCATGATGGTTGCCTCCTTCCATTGTTGCGATTAGTTATCCACTGCTCTTCCTACAGTCAACCGGGCGACAATCGTCTTCTCTAACCCCATCTTAAGATCATGGTCTGGTGACCAAGACATCAATTCTTGTGCTTTACTATTGTTTAAATAGCTGTGAAGAATATCGCCCGGTCGTTCCTGTTGGTAGGTTGTCAAGAAATTTCGACCTGTAGTATCACCGATCATCCCAACAATGGTATTAATCGAGGTCGCTACTCCACAACTTATGTTCATTGTCTGATTGTCCACCATTTCATCTGTCTGAACCGCATTTACAAATGCTTTTGCCACATCCTCTACATAGACGAAATCCCTTGTCTGTTCCCCGTCCCCATAAATAACAAGACCTTTGCCATCTTTCATTCGATCCAGAAAAACCGAGACGACCCCAGCTTCCCCATGTGAACTTTGCCTTGGTCCATACACATTCGCAAGACGGAGAATCGTATACTTAAGCCCATGCATACTAGCGAACTGTCGAATGTAAAACTCAGGAACACTTTTGGATACGCCATAGCAGGATTGAGGATTTAAAGGATGCATCTCATCAATGCTTAAATATTCAGGATTTCCGTATACAGCTGCCGAAGAGGCGTATACAATTTTGTGCACACTATGGGTCTGACACAAGCGCAGAACGTTTAGTGTTCCGAGAATATTCACGTTCGCATCAAACAACGGATTCCTCTGTGATTCTCTTACATCAATCTGCGCAGCCAAATGAATGACAGCATCTGGTTTCTCCCGGCCAAACACATCATCGAGTGCCTCGTCCTGAATATCATATTTATGTAGAACTGCCGATGGATTCTTATAGAACGAGCCAGAAGCACCAGATAGATTATCTACAATCACGGTCTCAACGCCATGTCTTATGAGCCGATCAACAACATGCGACCCAATAAATCCAAGCCCTCCTGTTACTAATACTTTCAAATAAAAAAACTCCTTTCGCCCTATTAGAGTGGTGTTTGTACCACACATGAGTCCCCTATCCCCGACGATTCGGTGACAACGACCATCATGGCTGACAGCGCAGTCACTTCTATTATTGGTGGTACAGCAGAAAGACCAGATGGGCTACGTAAACCTCTTCTGAATACATGACTTTATCGTCTCAATTACACGTTCCTGATTCTCCTCCGATAAAGAACTTCCAGAGGGTAGGCATATCCCGGTTGTGAACAATTGATCAGCCACGCTATATCCCTCTAAGTAAGGATAATAGAAGGTGCTTGCGAACAAAGGCTGCAAATGAAGTGGTTTCCATACACGTCTAGCTTCAATATTGTGATGTTCCAAGCAAGCCAAGAGTTGATTGGAAGAGACACCCACAATCTCTTCATCAATCGTTACAGCACTCAACCAACGAGTGCTTCGGCCATTCGGGGCTTCTGGCATGAAATGGAGTCCCGATATAGAACTCAAGTGGTCCATGTACGTCTGACTAATATGTCTACGTCGTTCGACTCGCTCCTCAAGAAGTTCTAATTGCCCCCGACCAATAGCTGCTAATAGGTTGCTGAGCCGATAGTTGTAACCCATCTCGGAGTGTTGATAGTGTGGTGCAACGTCACGGGCTTGCGTAGACCAGAACCGTGCCTGTTCTAACGCATCGATATCGTCCGACACCAGCATACCTCCACCTGAGGTCGTAATGATCTTATTGCCATTGAATGAATAGATGCCGAATCGTCCCCAGGTACCACTTGCCTTTCCATGATAAACAGCACCAAGCGATTCGGCAGCATCTTCAATCAACGTGATCCCATACCGATCGGCGATGTCGACAATAGGCTTCATGTCTGCGCTCTGTCCATACAAATTGACAACAATAGCTGCTTTGGGCAGGATTCCTTTCTCATTCAAATCTCGGCAAGCCCGCTGAAATGCTAGTGGACACATGTTCCATGTCACGGGCTCTGAGTCGACGAATACGGGCGTAGCACCCATATATAGAATAGGATTAGCGCTCGCAACGAATGTGAGCGTCGAACAAATCACGTAATCACCTTGCGAGACACCCGCAAGACGCAGTGCGAGATGAATCGCTGCCGTTCCAGAGCTTAACGCAAGTGCGCCCTTCGAACCTGTGTAGGTGGCCATCTCTCTCTCAAAAGCGTCGACATGCGGGCCAATTGGAGCGATCCATCCCGATTGGAATGCGTCCGTCACATAGGCCTGCTCGCGACCGCTAATATGCGGAGGGGATAATAGGATCCGTTCCTGTATGCTAGGTTGAATAATACTCATGCGAAGCTCCCTTCTCTATCTAGATAATTAAGTCTAGATAGAATACATATCAACTTATTTAACAGCGTGATCCAAGGTGTTTTGTTCCAAAAAAGCTGGTTGTCTATACAGTGGAAAGTAATTTCCTTCTACGTGAATGTCATTGAGCGACAGAATCCGATCATACAGTTCGGGAAAGAATATACGCTTACCTAAACAAAAGTCTAGTGGTTCTAGGTGAGTACCGAACCTATGTTTGAATTGAAATAAGTTATCATTCCCCTTATAACCCCCACCAAGATGAAAACGTTCAAATCCATTCTCCATCCCCCATAAAGCTGCTGCGTGAATGAGCATTTTGGTCGGTGACCAATGTAGATATTCCCTATCCCACCCACACAGGTGATAATGCATCCAGGGTCGCTCATGGATCACAATGCAGGCCGCTACTGTTTTCTCCCCGTCCATGGCTTCGAACAGTTCTAAGTTTCCCGTAAGCAAATGGGATGTATCCCTGATAAATTTTTGCGTGAAATAATAGAAAGAATCCGCCTGTAAATCTTTTAACGTTCCATAATACAAAGTGCTAAAGGGCTCGATCCGAGCCCGCAGATCCGACTTGCGAATTGTAAATGGTGATGACTTTATTTTGCGAATGTTTCTTTGATGATTACTACAATAGTTCTTCATTAGCTCCGACTCCGAATCAACTCTCAAATCCATATAAGCTGTATTCCGAATGAAGTCCGTCTTTAACCCGCTTTGGTATTCGGTGGCATTACCTATTAACGGGTGAAAGCGTACAAACTCGGTCAGGATCCGCTTCTCTCTGCAGTATTCGGAGAAAGCTTCCCCGAATTGCCTGTACAACTCAGTTCGTTCAGCTCCCGGTGAAACATTAGATATCGGTCCACCGTATCCATAAGGCGTGCTGATATCGTACCATTCACCTTCCAATCCCAGTTTGATTATTGCGGGAAGGTGACTAATCGTTCGAAGCAAGTACGGATACATAATGAGCTGGTCCCCAAGCTTATATACAAACAGCTCCGCGCGTTGATGTTCTTCATCCTCGAACAACCGAAAATAAGCTGAGGAGAAATAGATATCCTTCTCGTACATCTGATTCAAATAGGAATCCCATTCATCCGATTGCGAGCTATGAAGCACGATAAAGCTACTCATACAACTCCTCCTGATTCTCTAATATTTTGATCATTCGAATACTTTCACTGCTTAAGATCAGACGAGGATCTATCTCAGGCAAGAATGCATCCGGCGAAAGTACAAGTAATTTCCGTGCTCTATCCAATTCGTTAAGCACATTGGTCAGGTGATAGCATCCGTCCCACTCCCCACTTTGCGTTTGGATACGATAATACCGTTCACCTAGCCGTCCCACTATTGAAGTCTTTTGTTTCGTCCTAATCCTAAAAGAAGAAAACCCATACTTTATATGATGTGCTTCTGCCATTGGATAATCATCAATGATGTAGTCCAACCCGGGCGATTCATCACGCTGAGCTACAGCTGTATTAGCATCTTCCATAGCATTCAACGATTTGCCCAAGTCCCCCTCGTACCAGTAAGTACGCCCTTCCTCTGAAAAACCAAGCCGAAGATACCAAGCATGGGCTTGTTCATTCCATGAAAACACATCCAATGCCAACTTATTAACGCCTTCCAATCGAGCTAACTTCTCACCGTACGCCACGAGCTGACCGCCGATACCATACTTGCGATAAGCAGCATCTACGTTCAAATTGTTTAGAACAAACATCTGTTCCATTCTTCGCCACTCAGCGAATCCAATGAGAAGATCTCCTGAATAAGCACCGATCAGAAGTGTCGTAGAATGGCTCCCACACTTACAAGCCGCTTGTAGATAAGCAGCGTAACCCGAACAAGCAAAAATGGTCTGATTATATACCTGCTCAGGTAAATAGCACCGCAAGAGCCGGCATGCATGGTAAATATCATCTTCATGCAGCGGACTAAACCGCACATTCATGCCGATCCCTCCTTTTTATTCATCCTGTACTCATCTAAGGGAAGACTATGCTGTCCGGGATTTTCTACAATGTCATCTTGTCGAATTACCTTCAGCACTGTTTTGCATAAGATTAGAGTATCTAGTCGTAAACTTAACTTTTCGACATAAGTAACATCATAAGAAAGCCGCTCTTTCCAAGGTAAAAGGTTACGCCCAGACACCTGCGCTAGTCCCGTAATACCCGGTCTTTCAGTGAATCGCAACTTCTCCCGTTCCGAGTAATATGGGCTGTAACGCATGAGCAGAGGTCTCGGTCCAATCAGGCTCATTTCTCCCTTCACCACATTCACCAATTGCGGTAGCTCATCTAGACTCAGTCTCCGAATCTTCCCTCCGAACTTCACAAAACGGCGATCATCCGATAATAGTCGACCCTCCGTATCGTACAGTTCAGCCATGGTTCGAAACTTGTAGATGTAGAATGGTTTCTCTCCTCTTCCTGGTCGCTTCTGCTTGAACAAGATTGGGCTTCCCAGCTTCATCCAAATCAACAACGACACCACAGCCATGACTGGACTAAACAGACATAACATTAAGGTCGCTCCTACTATATCGCAGCCTCGTTTCATATAGCGATACATGTAAGTACACCTCCTAACCTTCTCTTTTTGCTTAAAAAGAAGTGCCTTAATTATGAATTCACCTCCGCCTCATGACGGATCAATTCTTCCGTAATCATCCTGTCTCCCTTTTTCCTAGGAAATCTTGATTACATTTTTATCGCTCATATTCCTACATGAACTTCAGTTGGTATTCGTTCAAGCTCATGACTGCTTACCTGCAATTCTTCTTGAAATCCCGTATAACTTGGTATAAGTTGCTTTAATAGTTTTTTGATCTGTTGACTGCTCGGAACATATTCGTAACGCTTACACAAATTCTCCAGAACACCAAGCACCATATGCATTTCGGACCTAGAGACGCTTTGCGGACGGCTGATCATAATCCGATAGTTCTGGGTAACAATCAACCCTTCCTCTTCCGTCAACAGTTCCTCATATAGCTTTTCACCAGGACGAATGCCGGTGATCACAATGGAAATATCCTTCTCAGGTTCCAATCCCGACAAGCGAATTAAATCCCGTGCCAAATCATATATACGCACTGGTTTGCCCATGTCTAATACAAACACTTCGCCCCCTTCGGCTAGCACACTAGCCTGAATGACTAACTGTACCGCTTCGGGAATCGTCATGAAATAACGCACCATCTCCATATCCGTCACCGTCACAGGGCCACCATTTGCAATTTGTCTTTTGAATAGGGGGATAACGCTACCTCGACTGCCTAACACATTACCGAAACGAACAGCTGCGAACGCCGTCTTGCTGAACGAATTCTGATCATGAATGATCATTTCCGCCGCTCGCTTCGTAGCTCCCATCACACTGGTCGGATTAACCGCTTTGTCTGACGAGATAAGGATGAATCGCTTGACGCCGTATTTGTCACTCGCCTCCGCTACGTTCCTCGTTCCGATAACATTGTTTTTGACCGCCTCTACTGGATTCATCTCCATCAGTGGAACATGTTTGTGCGCGGCGGCGTGATATACGATCGTAGGTCGGAAACTTTGAAAGACACTTTCGATTCGCGACACATCCTGAATATCTGCAATGATTGGATGAATCACCTGTTGGGGGTATAGTTGGCGTAACTGTTGTTCAATGAGGTAAATACTGTTCTCTCCATGTCCTAACAGCAGCATTTCCTTCGGTCGATACACAGCCAACTGCCGGCACAACTCCGAACCGATTGATCCACCTGCACCCGTGATGAGAATAGTCTCACTTCCTAGATTCTCGCGAATCTCCTCTGTGTCGATCTCTACTGGCGCTCTCCCAAGCAAATCATTCACGGACACTTCACGAATCATATTAACTGCCATTTTTCCATCTAGAATATCTGTCATACTAGGCATCAGCTTGATCTGGGCTTTGGTAGATTTGCAGATCTCGATAATCTCCAGTACGGCGCTTTGAGGTGCGGTCGGAAGAGCAATAATAATATAGGAAATATCCAATTTCTTAACAGCTTCAGGAATATAACTTCGGTTACCAACAATCGGTAATCCCATCATTTCAAGCTTCTGTTTGGTCGGATCGTCATCAATGAAAGCGATCGGATTCATGAACTTAAATTTGGAATGCTTGATATCTTTGGTAACAAGGATCCCTGCCTTCCCCGCTCCTACGATAAGTAGATTCCCTTCGAATGAATCTTTCGCTCTCGGTATCACAACCCCATCATTTAGGAGACGGCTGACCATTCGTATCCCAGTAATACCGAGAAATACATATCCCGATGTTAAATAAATAGAAATTGGCAGACGGTAGGAAGGAACGAGTATATGCGCAGATACATTCACAATGATAACTCCAACGAATGTTAGGACGGTCACTTTAAGTAGCAACAATATCTCTCCCATACTGGTATATCGCCACATACTGTTATATGCTTTGAAACCGAAAGAACAGGAAATATGTACCGTAATGTATGTGATTATCGCTACTGGAAGCATGTTCATGTAAAGCTGGGGAATCTGAAAATCAAAGCGAAGTAAAAACACAAACAACACTGAAACCGCAACAATCCCCGCATCTAACAAGATCAAACGTACGAGCCTCATACTCCTCATCACTTCTTTCACCCTTATTAACCGAATGTTCACAATAGTCCCTGTACTTATATGTGTGAAATGCCCTATTCCCCAGACAGTGCCTGCCTATCTAAAGGAATCACCGTCCGCTTCGGATCGTTTAGTGCTTCTATATAAATCGAATTCATGTCATGGAGAACCGCAGGTAGCCCGTAACGCGTGATCCTAACCTTGTTCGCTTCCCCCATCGCAGCAGCTAAAGCCGGATCATCACGAAGTTGAAGAATTGCCTTTGCCGTTGCGGCCACATCGTCAACCGGAACCAAAATACCTGTTGATTCATGATCAATCAGATCGCGAAGTCCACGAATATGCGTGCCGATCACAGGTTTACCTGCTGCCATGGCCTCCATAATCGCCCGGGGTAGGCCCTCGCGATATGACACCAGCGCTACGGCATCACATGCTCTCAGCAGATCTGGTATATCTCGTCGATACCCAAGCATATGGACTCGATTCTGGATCCCCAGCCGATTGGCTAAATCTAGTAGTGCCTGCTGTGATGGACCCGTGCCCGCTAGTGCCAAATGGATGTTATCTGCCCGATCCGTTAACTGATACAGCGCTTCGATCAGTTGTTTCTGGTTCTTATTAGCGTTCAACTCAGCAACACACAGCAAGATAAACGCTGATTCTTCTTCGTCAATTTGAGGTAGACCAAATAATTGATAACGGCTCTCTGTTGTCTCTATTTTGGACGCTGAATGCTCCTCCTGATCACCGTAGACTTTGAGATCAATCCCAACGCCATTCACATACGTCACTTTATTTCGCACTGGAAATTTGAGGGCACGCTCAAAATCTTCCTTATTAATTGTGATCAGCACATCTGTAAAACGCGCCATCCATCGCTCGAACGGGTAATAAAGCAACCAATTCAGGAGTGGTGCTCCTTTGAAGAAGTGGAAGCCGTGTGCTGTATACAATGTGCAAGGTACGCCTGCCCTACGTGCCGCAATTCGTCCGAGAATCGAAGCGACTGGTGTATGTACATGGACGAAGCGGAATCCTTCCTTACGGAAGCTTTTAGTTAAGATCCGTAGAGCCTTCCAATTCTGTACTTGTAACGGGCTACGTTGAATGGGCACATCGTGGCATACGATCCCCCTTCGTTCCAATTGTTGTCTTTCTTCCCCTGGCTGCGCGTAAGCATGCACTTCGCAGCCCTTTTGCTGCAATAAATCCATGTAAGGTAAATGAAAGTTGCCAAAATGCCCATAAATAGAAGCGACAAAAGCAACTTTTACGGGTACGCTGACTTCAGCCGGGATAATCTTGCTGTTGTACTTGGTGTACTTGTTGTTCTGGTTCTGGTTCTGATTGTTGTTGTTGTTGTCGTAGCTCTCGTCCGGTCGTTCGTTCAATCCCCTTGGTTCGATGGTGCAACTCTCCTTTCAATTTCTTGTCCGTTAATTGGATACACGCTGCATTCATAGCCATCATGAACCACCAATAGCGCTGGAATAATGCTTCGATGCCCATGGAAAGTCCAATCATTGCGGCATGAGACAGTAGTAATGCCAAAATAATCGGTCTATGAATGGGATCCGCTGCACGGTAAGAACGGATTCCGACGATGAAGAACCAGACCATAAATCCGCCATATACCATCAACCCTACTAAACCGAATTCCGTCATAAACCACAGTGGTGTGTTATGAATGATAATGCGTAGTTCATAGTTATATGTACCGAGACCAATCCCGAACAACGGGCTTTGTGAAATCCAATCCAACGCTTTGTTAATGATGTCGAGGCGGGACTGAATCTGCGAAGGTCGACTGGACATTGATCCGAGTACATCTAGATAAGCCGTACCTTTAAACAACAGAAGTACTACAAAAGCAGTCATAAACCCCATACCGATCTTAATCAATCGCGATGGATTACTCAGCAAAAGCGTAAGTAACACAAGGATGAGACCGATCCAGGATGAACGTGAGAAGGTCATCATAATACCACCAGCCAAGGTTACCGTAGCGACTACGCTTACCCATCCCCAAAGGAGCTTCACCCCACTACCACTCGTCATGATATGAATGGCGAACGCCGTCACAAGCAATCCCCCGTATGCATTCGGATCAATCAGCATACCGGACAAACGTCCATCTTGCACCATGAATGGGACCTTCACGCCGCTAAAGAAAGCGAACAGGGCCAGACCATTCAGCCAGAGTACACTCATCAGAAAGACACGAAGCATCGTATATAGTCGATCCCAACAGTCTACGGCCTGAATGAGCATGATATATGTCAGCAAAAGAAGGATAAATCCAACATCCTTTTGCAACAAGGCGTATTGAGTAATGAACCCATTGCGCCAGATGGATACGAATGAGGCTAGGATAAAGATAAGTAACATGCCCCAATGCCATGAACTGAACTGCCTACGATCCAATTTCAGGTGTACACCCGCCGCGAACAAACCTAACAATAAGAAGAGATCCGACGGTGCGAGTCGGAATGCTCCTCCAATATCAAATTGTGCGGGAAGACATATGATGTAACCCATAATCGCAAACTGAAATAATTTGCTCATCGTGTAGGGGTTGTGTAATGTATCTTTTTTATTACATGTTCTCTCTACAACGGATACAGACGCCATATCGTCCCCTACTTTCCTGTGGGAAACAGCTCTATGTAACCACTTCCCGTTGTACTTGTTTCTTGGCCTGACCGATCACATAAGATAGTACGACCAAGCTGCCAATCATCTGTACGAATAATCCTAAGCTTGCTCCTATCGCAGCGCCAATCATCCCATATTGGGGTACGAATATAAGACAGGCCAGCCCATTCGTAATCGCTGTGCACAGAAACAATGGAATCTGTGCTTTGTACTTCCCGGTTGCAGTAATGGCATACCACAGGTATGACGAAACAAACACTAATAAGGTAGACACGAGTAACCATCGAAATAACCCTATCTCTTGTGCCACATCAGGACTGTATAACAAGGTCAGAAGTTGCTGTCCGAACATCCAACCGACGACACATGCCATTGCACTAATCCCCACGCCCACCGCTATCATTCGACGGAGTAAAGAAATAAATTCCCGATGCATCCCAGCAGCATGCCATCGTGCGAGACGTGGTGTGATGGCTTCTCCCAATGCCGTAACTACCACATTGCATGCCACGATCATGTAGGAGAGCGAAGCGTATATACCTAAGTCGTATTCCCCTTTAAAGTAAGAAATCGCGTATAGTGGAATATTCGTATTAAGCGACATCAACGCCAACACAACACCAAGCGGCGAACTGACGATCAACAACTGCCACAGACTACTTTTATTGAAAATTGGAATAAGGGCTGTAAGCGCTCTTGCTTTGCGAGCATCATATCCAATCGTTATAGCCAGCCATCCGATGATCATAACTATTAAAGCTAGATTGAGACTCTGTGTAGGGATGAATACGAATGTGAAGATAAGTATGGAAGACAATCCTTTAGCAGCTCTTGAGATCGAGATTTGATCCAGCCTCTCTTGCTTTTGAATGATACCTAACAAGATATCACTGACGGATTCAACGATTCTATACAAGCTGATGAGGAAAATAACAAGTACCGTGTTCCAGTCAAAGCCACTTACGATGATAAAGGCTGCTATAAATATGAATGCAACTACGGTCGTTATTAACCGAAGGCCAATAAAGTCTCCAAAGACGTATTTCCCAGATGTGTCCACGATCAAGACTGATCGAAGATGTAGATGAGACAACATGAAGATCGGCGCAGTAACCGCAAGTCCAAGCGAATATTGCCCAACGATTTCTGGTGATCCGAATTTATTGAGTAGTATCACAATGATGAACTGAGATCCTGCGTAAGTGATGTTTCCGAATAAATAACGAAGAGAGGCAAATGACATGATACGTCACACCATTCCTGAAGATGAAGCCCAATCGGCAAAATCCTCACTTCGGATCTTCTCACGTCTACTACTTTTCCTCTGATTCAGCACTGCTCCTAGTACATGAGCCCCTTGTTGCTCAAGCAACTGTTTGGCAGAACTCGTGTGCTTCAGCAACACTTTTCCAGATTTCACAACAAGCAGTACCCCCTCAGCCATCCTGGCCAAAGTCAGTGCATCCGAGAATGGGATTAGCACAGATGAAGAGTCGATGACGATTGTATCCCACCGCTCGCTCAGCTCCGCAAATAAATCCTTCATCCCCTCGGAGCCCAGTAATTCAGCCGGATCTGGTGAGATAGGCCCAGAAGTCAGCACAGAAAGTCCCCTTGAATATTTTATAGAATGAATGCAATCTTCCAGCCGAGTTTGATCAACCAGAATGCTGCTCAACCCAACCGAATTGGGAAGATCAAATGCCTTATGTACGGTTGGCGTACGCAGGTCCCCATCCATCAGTAACACAGACCTACCGGTCTCTGCCATCGATATAGCTAGGTTCATGGCCAATGTCGACTTCCCTTCCTCTGGAAGAGAGCTTGTGACTAATAACGACCGAATTTCTCCACCTACTCGGGTATAGCGAATATTGGATCGAATAGTTCGAAAAATAGATGCATTAGCTGATTTCGGTTGTTCCAGGCAATATAGCTTTGGCACTCTCTTCTTCATGTCTAATAACTCCTTCAACTGATTTAGCTTTCGTCCGTACCCGCCGTTTACGTAACTTCAATTTACCCACCGTACCTAGAAGAGGAAGTTGCAGATCAAGCTGAATGTCTTTGGCGCTGTTCACGGTCTTATCCATCAATTCCTTTAAAATAGAAATGGCGATCCCGGCAATCAGCGCTAGTCCAAATGCGACCACCAAATTGAATAGTGGCTTAGGCGATATAGCCTCGGTAGGAACCTTCGCCCGGTCGAGAAGTACAACATTCTCTACCCCCATAATGGATTGTATATTCCCGTTGAATGCCTCCCCGAAACCATTCGCGATATCCGTTGCCTGTTGTGCGTTCGAGTCCGTCACAATAACGGTTGTTAACAGTGACTCACTATTGGTTCTTGTCTTGACATGTTCGAGCAGTTTTTCCGGTGTCATCTTTAATTCGAGCCTTCTAACGACTTCTTCCGCTATCCTACTGCTTCGGATGATCTCCCCGTAAGTTGTTACCAGCTTTTGTCCTGCCATGATGTCATTAATTGCTTTCTCTTGCCTGTCCCCCTGAATAAGAATAGACGCTGTTGCCTCGTATTTCGGTTTCAACACATAATAGCTGACGAAACTGGCGAGTCCCATCGCAGTAATACACAACACAATGATAAACAGCAACCTACGTTTCACTAGTTTCAAAATGCTCCCTAGTTCGAACTCCATCGATTATTTCTCCTAACTAGTTAATGTATTTCTATCCTCTATAAAAATATGATTGTATATTCATATTCTCTTTCTCCCAACATATGTCCAAAGCATGATGAAAAATTTAAATTTTTCGGATTATACTAGTGAAAGGATAACTCTATCTCCCTTTTACCATGTTAGTAATCCAGATAAAAAAAAAGACCGAGAACCCATATTTCTGGTTCTCGGTCTCTTTCTTATCTTAATCTCTAAAACATTCTATTTAATTACATACAATTTAATTTGTTGAAACCCGAATGAACTTACGCTTTTCTGGCTTCCAGGAATAAATATATCAATTCGATTACCCTTGATAGCAGAACCTGCGTCGGTTGCTGTAGCAATAAAGGCATCGTTAGGAAGATTACTATGATTATGTCCAGTAACTAATACTTTCGTTCCCATAGGAATAACATTAGGATCTACTGCAATCGTACCTAGTTTAAGAGGATTTCCGAAATAATCAACGGCTCCCCATTTCCCATTTTCACTTGCAGCAGCTGAGTATGCTGTAGCTTTGACCTGAACTGTTTTACTATAGCTAAAGGTTTTACCCCAAGCTTCTACTACTTTCTGATCTGAAGATACGACTAGGTTAGAATCTGCCGATTTCACAGGAGCAGCGGATGCTGTGTTCTGCACCGTTGGTATGTTTAATTTCATTCCAACATGGATATTGTTTGCTTTCACATTCGGATTGGCATTGATCAACTTATCAAGATTTACACCATATTGTTGAGATAGTTTGTAGAACGTATCTCCGTCTTTGGTGATATGTACAGCATCAGCATGAATCGGTGTATTTTGAACGACCAATGCGACACCCATCGCCGCTACTATCATTTTCATTTTTCTGAATTTCATTGTGTTATGTTCCTCCTTGTTTTTAATGCCTGCGAAGTTAGCTGTCGGATTCGGATTGGGAGTCAACCCTACGCACACGAACTTGTGCGATTCACCCCAAGGTGCGAAGAACGGTTACCCGTTGTTCTTGTACACGCCTATTACATCCCCCACACTTTCTCTTTGAAAGTTTTGGCTCAACAAATATATCACAATTTTGTAACCAGAAAATATGTAATAATTGACAACAGTACTTTAACAACAGAGAATCGCGACTTTTTCGCACAAAAAAACAGACGTAATAATGACTAATATGTCACTTTTACGCCTGCTTAATTACACTTTAATTCATGAGTTTAGTTCAAGTCTACTTTACAATACTTTACTAAGAAATTCCTTGGTACGTATGTTCTTAGGATTACCAAATACCTCTTCAGGTGAACCCTGCTCCGAAATGCGACCTTCGTCTATGAATAGAATCCGATCCCCAACTTCACGTGCGAATCCCATTTCATGGGTCACAATGACCATCGTCATGCCTTCGAAGGCAAGTTTCTTCATAACTTCGAGAACCTCGCCTACCATTTCAGGATCTAGTGCCGAAGTTGGCTCATCAAACAACATGACGTGAGGTTGCATCGCCAGTGCGCGTGCAATCGCTATACGCTGTTTCTGTCCACCTGATAGTTGATTAGGGTATACATCCTTTTTGTCCGACAAGCCGACGGTTTGCAAAAGGTTCTCAGAAATGAGATCAGCTTCAGCTGCAGACTGCTTTTTAACCGTAAGTGGGGCTATCGTAATATTTTGGCCCACGGTTTTATGTGGAAAAAGGTTAAAGTTCTGGAACACCATTCCCATTTTTTCACGCGTTGCATTGATATCATGATTCGGAGCCGTAATAGACTCCCCTTCGAACAGAATCTCACCAGATGTCGGTTGCTCAAGTAGATTTAGACAACGAAGTAAGGTACTTTTACCAGAACCAGAAGGACCAATGACAACGACGACTTCACCTTTATTGACGAACAAATCGATCCCCTTGAGAATGTCTACTTTTCCATATGATTTATGAAGATCTTTAACGGTTATCACTAGCACTCAACTTCCTTTCAACGCGATTCAGAATCTTAGATAAAGTAAATGTCAGTACAAAATAAATGGCCGCAGCAATAATGAATGGGCTAAGACCTTGATACGTTATGTTCTTAACTACACCTGCTTGGTACATAATATCTACCATCCCAATAACCGAGATGATCGATGATTCTTTAATAATGGTAATGAATTCGTTACCGATCGCTGGAAGAACAGCTTTAAATGCTTGAGGCAAAATAATATGACGCATCGCCGTTCCACGTCGCATTCCAAGTGACCGAGCAGCTTCCATCTGTCCTCGATCCACACCTTGAATCCCTGCTCTAAATATCTCAGCTAGATAAGCAGAACTATTGATGGATAATGTGATAATACCGGACTGTAGCGGTGAAAAGTTAATCCCTAACGTTAAAGCTAGTCCGTAATGGATGATCATGAGCTGCACAAGCATAGGAGTACCACGCAATATCTCTACATATGCTGTTCCTAACCACTTCACAATTCGAATATTTGTCATCCGTAATAAAGAAATGAATAATCCAATAATGAAACCAAATAATACTCCTAGTGCGGATAATAAGAGGGTATATCCGATCCCTTTTGCATAGTAGCTACGATATTCCCAAGCCGTAGTAAAAATATTTCCTGAATCCTCTTTCAGATCCGCGTTACCTGCTGCTAATAGACTTGCTTCTTTAACCATTTCATCAATAGCACCTTCACTCTTCATGCGAGCAAGCGATTCATTAACGGCATTCAGAAGCTCAACATTCCCCTTCTTAATACCAATGGCTGCTTGGGACTCAGAATTATCTGGGACAGCTTCGGATAGAACCATCTCTGAGTCAAGATAACCTTGAGCTACCGTGTCTTCTACAATAACAGCATTAACACGTTTCGTCTGAAGCTGTAATATGATATCTGGGATTTTATCCAAAGAAGTCAGTTGTGCACCTGGAATGCTTTGGCCAATTCCTTCTTGAATGGAACCCTTTTGGACACTAATTTTCTCGTTCTCAAAATCCTTCATGGTTGGATATTTATCTTTATCTTCTGCTCTAACGATCATAACCTGTTGCGCTTTATAATAGTTATCAGAGAAATCGATGCTTCTACGACGTTCTTCTGTTGGTGTCATTCCTGAGATAACAAAGTCTACTCTACCGCTCTGTAGCGCAGATAGTAGGCTATCAAATGCCATATCCTCAATAACTAACTCGGCTCCCATATCTTCTGCAATCCGTTTAGCTATAGATATATCGAAACCAACAATTTGGTCTTGCCCATCTATTGTTTTGTGGAATTCATACGGTGCAAACTCAGCGCTTGTGCCCAGAACCAACTTTTTAGCTGTTCCCTCTTCGGCGCTAACCATTTGTGTCGTGTGAAAACCCGCTGTTATCAAGATGATAGTGCTTAGTAGAAAAACAATCATACGAGTTATTTTCTTCAACTTTCTTTCTCCCCTTACTTTTTTACACTTATAATATTTATACAGAACATAAACCATCATAAGTCAAAATGCATGATTATGCAATGACATTCCATTGGCAACCAAGGTTTTCCTAACATTTTGATACAAAATCATACAATTCTGATGCATAGACTCTACAAAAAAATTCATGTTATAATATAGAGCATTGTTAAATCTTCATACACACAGAGGAGTTGCCCTAATGAGTACTAAAAGCACGATTTCCAACACAATAGATCAATTTGCTTCGCGCTTCAAAGAAATTTCATTATATATCGGTGCAAATCCGGAACTCGGAAATGAAGAATTACTGGCCTCTGCTCGATTGAAAGAAGAACTTACCTATCACGGATTCACCGTTGAGGCTCCGATACTCGGTATTGAAACAGCATTCATCGGTACCTATTCATCTAATAAGCCTGGTCCTACCATAGCCTTGTTATGTGAATATGATGCACTACAAGGACTTGGACATGCTTGCGGTCATCATCTGATCTGTATGATGAGTCTAGGAGCTGCTGTTGGTCTTAAATCCGTGATTGATACTATTGGAGGAACCATTCGTGTATTTGGTACTCCAGCGGAAGAAACACGTGGTGCAAAAGTTCCAATGGCTGCTGCTGGGCTTTTTGACAATTGTGATGTGGCGTTGATGACTCATCCTTTTTATGCATTCGAGAAATCAGGACAATCTCTTGCTATGGATGCTATACAATTTGAATTTTATGGTAAGTCATCCCATGCTGCAGCGAGTCCACATGAAGGAGTAAATGCCCTTGATGCAGTCATTCAAACTTTTAATGGGGTTAACGCTTTCCGACAACAAGTGAAAAGCAGTGTACGTATACACGGGATTATTAATCATGGAGGACAAGCTGCTAACATCATTCCAGACTATGCTTCTGCTCAATTCTACGTTCGTGCAGCTACACGTAAAGAACTGAACATCTTAACAGATCGCGTGCAACAAATAGCACAGGGTGCGGCACTACAAACAGGCTGTCGTGTAAACATTTCAAATTATGAAACATCCTATGATGAAATGATTACAAACGAGCACCTGTCTGATACATTTACGTCCAACCTAGTAGCATTGGGAATTAACCAAGAGGACATCCAAACAGGTGATGATCACGGCTCCATGGATTTAGGTAATGTATCCTTATGCTGTCCATCTATTCATCCTTATATTAAGATTATTAATGAGAAACACATGCTTCATACGCCAGAATTCCGTGATCTTGCTATGGAAGATCTGGCATTAGATGGCATGATTCTAGCTGCGAAGGCATTAGCAGGAACAGCATATGACGTTATCACCCAGCCAGAGTTACTTGCACAGATTCAATCGGAGTTCCAACAAAGACAACAATAGTTAAATTTTTAGGGTAAACCGTAAATTGAAAATCTTTTGATGAGGTAGCCAACTTATCAAAAAAATACTATACACACAAAATAGCAGCTCAAGGCGTTTTATCCTTGAGCTGCTATTTGGCTTTGCTTGTTACAGCATTACCAGAACCTGAAGCACAACAGTAAAATACCGTTTCAAGCACATCCTTCATTCGCTTTGAATAAAAGCGATTGCTGGGGTCCGGAAATCTGGGCGTTTTTGTCCCGCCAACCACATCAATGGAGGTTTTATCTAGTAGACGAGAAAAATAAATACGCTGAGTGTATCCCTAAACAATAACCTTCGTGAGCATTTTGGGATGATAACTATATTGAATGTATAAAGAAATCCACTCCCGTGTGAATTGTTAATGGTACTTCCATTTAAACAAAAAGGACGATTTCATTTGTTGTTTTCGTTTGAAAAGTTAAAGAATGTGCTTAAATTAGCGCAGAGGACGGAACGATTTCGTAAAAGCGATAGCGGTCACCTACAAGCTTTCCAAAGGAAAGCTATTTCGAAAGCATATGCTGTCTCTAAATTTCAACCGCTGAGAGTTTCAATTCAGAAATTCGGAGACCACAGCGATTGGAGAAACGGTCCGTTCGCGGAGCGTTCTCGCAGAACACCTATTTTTTTGGGCACCCTCCTTTTCGCACATATTCTACATTTTCTTCATAACATATGACATTCGCCCGCCTATTTCCATCATCACTTGGTACAAAATAGCCTAAATTGGTTACTAATTCCAAAAGGTTGAGGAGGTGTTGTCATGTTGTTGGAAGCCTTGTATCATGTTGCACGAGATAAGTGGGCTTACGCTTATGATCCCTCAACGATCCATTTACGTGTTCGCACGAAGCGCAATGACGTTGATACCGTTGTCGCATTGACTGGGGATAAATACGATTGGGATCGAACTTATTTTGAGATTACTATGGAGAAATTGGCATCTGATGATATGTTTGACTATTGGGAGGCTGCTGTTCGCCCAAAATATAAACGATTATGTTATATATTTCGTGTAACCGATGGCATAGACACGGTATTCATGCTGGATAATGGTATTACGACAGAATGTCCTCAACCTGCGGGGTCCTATTATGAGTTTCCTTACATACACGAGATCGATGTGTTTAAAGTGCCTGAATGGGCTAAGGAAGCTGTATTTTATCAAATTATGCCGGAACGTTTCGCCAATGGTGACACTACGATTGATCCAGATAACTCGGAACCTTGGGGAGGCGAACCATCCTTCACAAATTTCTTCGGTGGCGATTTGCAGGGGGTTCTAGATCATCTAGATGACCTAGTGGAACTTGGAATTAATGCAATTTATTTTACCCCCCTCTTCCTTTCCCCATCTAACCATAAATATGACATTGTTGATTATAAGCTGGTCGATCCTCATTTCGGAGATAATGCGTTACTTAAAAAGGTCGTTGAAACATGTCACGCCCGAGGTATTAGAGTCATGCTTGATGCTGTGTTCAACCATTGCAGCGATCAATTTCCACCCTTTCAGGATGTACTCAAGCATGGGGATCAATCGAAATACACGAATTGGTTCCATGTCAACCAGTTCCCAGCTCATGTCCAAGATGATGGTATTGCCACATATGATACGTTTGGATTCTTTGGCCATATGCCTAAATTCAACACGGCTGATCCAGAAGTAAAGAAGTACTTACTGGATGTAGCCGAATACTGGATTAAAGAGATTAAGTTGGATGGTTGGCGCCTTGACGTTGCTAATGAAGTCGATAATCATTTCTGGAGAGACTTCCGCCACGTTGTAAAGAACGCTAATCCCGATTCCTATATTGTAGGTGAAGTATGGAGTGACTCCCTTACTTGGCTTGTTGGAGATATGTTCGATTCGGTCATGAATTACCCATTTGCAGATAAAGTATTACAGTTCTTCAATGGGGGTATGGATGGGATTACATTCGCTAATCGTGTAGGTTCAATCTTGATGCGCTACCCCCAGCAAACGAACGAAGTCGTATTTAATATGTTATGTAGCCATGATACAGGTCGACTCTTAAACCGTGTAGGAAATGACACACGCAAACTGAAACTTTCAGTCGTATTTTTATTTACATTCATGGGAACACCTTGTATATTTTATGGCGATGAAGTTGGATTAACGGGTGGAGACGATCCCGAGTGCCGACAATGTATGATATGGGACCCTGAGAAACAAGACCGTGAATTATTCCATTTTTACCAAGCCATGATCTCACTCCGCAAGCGAAACCATGCACTTCGACAAGGGCGATTTCACTTTCTAAAAGCAGACCCCGAAGATGGGCGTATTATATACGAACGTGTTGATGAACAAATTCATTTCACCATCTGGATGAACAATACAGATAGCCCACAAATCTTATCCCATCCCATGGTTACAACCGATTGGAAAGATGCCATGTCAGAAGAGGATGTCGTTCCTGAGGAAGGTATCATGAATATTTCTCTTGACCCTTTCGGTTATCGGATCTTATATCGCAATTTATAATCATAAGGACACGTAAACAAAAACGGTAGATCAAGGATACATCAACCTTGACCTACCGTTTTTTAGTTTTATTTTTAAGATTCCAGCGTTGGTGTCTCAAACTTCCCTGTAATTCGTTCATATATATCCATATACTCCCGTGCAGAGACATTCCAGCTATAGTCACCATTGAACGCATTTTTGGTTATTTTCCGCCAGTGTTCAGGCTGATGATAGAAGGATACGGCTCGACGAATCGTATACATCATATCATGCGCATTAAATGCACCAAATGTAAATCCATTCCCTTCACCCGTAAATTCATTATACGCATAAACCGTGTCATTCAAGCCACCAGTCTCACGAACGATGGGAATACTACCGTATCGTAGAGCCAACAATTGACTGATCCCACAAGGTTCGAACCGGGAAGGCATGAGGAATAAGTCACTAGCTGCATAACATTTACGTGATAACTCTTCATTAAAAGTAATCTGAGACGATAATTTGTTTGGATAACGTCCCGCAGCCTCTCTGAACCATTGTTCATAAGAAGCGTCTCCTGTGCCCAATATGACTACTTGTACATCATCGTAATAAAGGAGTTCGTCTAATGTTCTAATGAGCAAATCAAGCCCTTTAGAGTCCACTAAACGGGTGACCATCGCGATGAGAGGTATTTTAGGCGCAACGGGTAAGTTCAGTTGTTTCTGTAATTCAATTTTATTATCTTTTTTCTTATCCAGATTCGTACGATACTTCGTATATATATAAGGATCGTTTGCTGGATTATAACTTTTAGTGTCAATACCATTGACGATTCCACTCAATTTGTCGCCTAAAGATGATAGCAGACCATCGAGTCCATATCCATAATATGAAGTCTGAATTTCTTTAGCATATGTAGGACTTACTGTCGTAACATGATCGGAGAAGGTAATGCCCGCCTTCATGAAGTTCACATTTCCAAAGTATTCTACGCCTAGGTAATAACGATTATCCAACTCCATGAGTTCGCCCATAATCTCATAAGGAAATACACCTTGATATAGAAGATTATGAATCGTGAATACGGTACGCATATTAGAATAAAAAGGATCATGACGATAATGTGCATCCAGTAACAATGGCATCATCGCTGTATGCCAATCATGGCAATGCAACACATCCGCTTGGAAATCCACTACATGCATCACTTCTAATACGGCACGATTGAAAAATGCAAACCGTTCACCGTCATCCATATATCCATAAACACCATCACGCCCGAAATAATACTCATTATCTACGAAATAGACAGGTATGCCATCGTGAATAATTCTTTCAATTCCACAATATTGGCGCCGCCAACCTACCTGCACATCCACTTCAGCAAGATGCGTCATGGCATCCCTATATTCTTTAGCGATTCCATGATACTTAGGTAGAATGACTCGCACGTCAACGCCACTGTTATGAAGTGCTTTCGGAAGAGCCCCAATCACATCAGCCAGTCCACCCGTTTTAATAAAAGGTACAGATTCTGCTGCAGCAAACAATACGTTCATGATCATTCTCCTTTACTCTATTCTTGATTTTCTAACTCTAGGTTCCTTTTTATACACCAACATACTGAGCGGCGGAATTCTGAGTACAATGCTTTGCTTCTGGTTATGCCAAGGGACTTTTTCGGTTCGCAAGTCCGACTCGATGGTTACACCTTCTCCACCATATTCGACCTGATCTGTATTGAATACACATTGGTAATTTCCTGTTCGCAACATGCCAATGCGATAATTCTCGTGTAAAATGGGTTGAAAATTAATGACAATAATGAGATCATCTGAAGGTTTCTTTCCTTTGCGTATATACGAAATCACACTCTGTGAATGATCATCTGCACTAATCCACTGGTATCCATCTAACACATGATCCAGTTCCCATAATGCTTTCTCATCTTTATAGAAATGATTCAATGCAGCCGTATAGGCTTGTGTCTGACGATGTTTATCATAAGACAGTAAGAGCCAGTCCAACTGTTCTTGATCTTTCCATTCAATAAATTGGCCGAATTCGCCACCCATGAATAATAGCTTTTTACCAGGATGAGTCATTTGATACCCGAGCAATAACCGAAGTCCGGCAAATTTCTCCTCATAACGACCTGGCATTTTATCTAACAGAGATTTCTTACCGTGAACTACCTCATCATGTGATAACGGAAGCGCGAAATTCTCTGAATAGGCATAACAAATGGGGAAAGTTAGTAAGTTATGTTTGTTCGGTCTCTCCGAGAAGGGCTTCTCAACATAATCTAAAGTGTCGTTCATCCAACCCATATTCCACTTATAATTGAACCCCAATCCATGATCTTCAATCGGAGCTGTGACACCAGGCCATGCACTAGATTCTTCAGCCATCATTAACGCATGCGGGTGATATTGAAATACCGTTGTATTCAGTTGCTTTAGAAATGCAATGGCCTCTAGATTCTCAAGCCCACCCTTTTCATTCCTCTGATACTGCTCCTCTCTCTTCTCAAAATCAAGACGAATCATGCTCGTTACAGCATCTACGCGAAGCCCATCAATGTGATACATATCTAACCAGAATAAGGCGTTTGAAATCAGGTATGAGACAACTTCAGGTTTACTATAATCAAAAGAGAGCGTTCCCCAGCCAGGTTTCTCCGCTTTATAAGGATCACTGTACTCATATAATGGAGCCCCATCAAACATTCGTAATCCATGGGCATCTTTAGCGAAATGTGCAGGTACCCAATCCATAATGACACCTAGTCCGGCTAGATGACATTCGTCTACCAGAAACATGAAGTCCTGTGGTGAACCAAAGCGACTTGTTACTGCAAAAAATCCCGTCCCCTGATACCCCCAAGATAAATCATAAGGATGTTCACTTAAGGGCATAAACTCAATATGTGTGTATCCCATTTCTTTCACATATGGAATGAGTATATCGGCCATTTCCCGGTAAGAATATAAGGTACCATCCTCTTTCTGTCTCCATGTTCCTAAATGAACTTCATAGATGTTAAGTGGTTTCTGGAACGGCTGTTTTAATTTCCTAATCCATGATGTATCTCTCCACTTATATCCATCTATCTCGGACACTACAGATGCTGTTGCTGGTCTTAACTCCGCTTGAAAGGCATATGGATCAGCTTTTAGAAAAGGATTACCGTCAGGGCCGGTAATATGATATTTGTATAAAGTTCCAAGCGGTATCCCTGGGAAAAACCGACTCCAAAGTCCGGTTTCGGGTATCTTATATAAAGAATGATTGAACCCATTCCACGCATTCTCATCCATGGCTAGTCCTACGTGGGATGCATGTGGAGCCCATACGGTAAAACGAACACCAGCTTGTCCCTCTTCTGTTGCCGGATGTGCACCAAGGAAGCGGTAGCTATGATGTGATGTTCCTTCATGGAATAAATAAATTTCGTCCGATGAGATCACTTCATCCAAATAATTTAGCAAAGTTTTCACCTTCTCCTTTATGTATAGTACATCCTTACATCCTTATCATTACCCTATTCTAATCATCTTGAAAATATAAATGATATTCTGAATCTAATTTTGTAATAATTTCATAAGTTTTTCAATATACTCGTTTCATGTGTGTATTAAGCAGGTTATATATGACGTATCACCAAATCACATTTTCATAAAAAGTGGTGTCACGTTTAAAACGTAACAGTAAACTTCACACAGCTGTCAATGATTCATCATCATAATTTACTACAATAACTTAGATTTCAATTAGGGAGGGACGCAACATGAATAAAAAAGAATGTATTGCCATGCTACTTGCAGGCGGAGAAGGTCGCAGATTAGCGCCCTTAACTTCAGAAATGGCCAAACCAGCAGTTCCATTTGGTGGCGGCTACCGTATTATTGATTTTCCATTAAGTAATTGCGTTAATTCTGGTATTGATACTGTGGGTGTTCTCACCCAATATGAAGCACAATCATTACATGAACATATTGGTAATGGTGAACCTTGGGGTCTTCATAGCGATGGAGATGATGGTGTCTCTCTTTTACCTTCCTATAGTACGGGTAAAGAATATTTAGGCACAGCAGATGCTATATACAAGAACATCAAGTATATAGATCGTCAAAATCCTGAACATGTTCTTATTCTTTCTGGAGATCATATTTACCATATGGATTACAGTGAAATGTTGCAACAACATAAAGATAATAATGCTACGGCAACAATATCTGTTATGGAAGTACCATGGGAAGAAGCGAGTCGCTTCGGTATACTCAATGTTGATGCAGAATCACAAATTACAGATTTCACAGAAAAACCTGCACATCCTGAAAGTAATTTAGCTTCTATGGGGATTTATATCTTTAAATGGTCCTATCTAAAACAATTATTACTGGATGATGCAGCCAACTTAACTTCTTCACATGACTTTGGTAAAGATATCATTCCAACGATGCTAAATAATCAAGATACCCTGTTTGCATTCAGATTCAAGGGTTATTGGAGAGATGTTGGTACGGTTGAAAGTCTGTGGGAAGCTCATATGGACTTATTAGATAACACCGTTGATTGGGAATTACATAAGTCTAATTGGCCTATGTTCAGCCGCCCATGGAGAACGAAATATAGTCAGCCACAAAAGATGAAAGTTGGTAACTCATCTAATTCTATCGTATCTGATACGTGCTCGGTAGACGGTAATACTGAGAAATCCGTTGTGTTTTGTGGTGCAGAAATCGGTAAATCCTCAGTGATTAAGAATAGTGTCATTATGCCTAACGTTAAAATCGGGCGTAATGTTATCATAGAACGTGCAATCATTGGTGAAGGAGCCGTAATCAAAGATGGTTCAGTTATCAAAGGATCTGAAAATCATGTCGTTGTTGTAGGACCACGTGAGATTGTATTCCGGAAACCTACCGTGCGTACTCAACCCGCTCGTATTCTTCAAGATGTATATGAGAAATCAACACAGCTTCGTGCACAAGGTTTATAAAAAGAGTAACAACTACATTGCCTATATTGTAATAAAGAGCGAATTCCAATTGGGATTCGCTCTTGTTGTTATTATCGCTATTCTACCTGAAAATGTAATTAAAGTACAGTTAATGTCATTCATTTTCCAATTCTTCCGAAAGAGGTAACATGACCGTAACCACGGTTCCCCTTCCTAATTCACTGTTAATTCCCATCGTACCTTGATGCAATTCTACCAATTGTTGTGTGATAGCAAGCCCTAGTCCTGTTCCACCATTTAGAGGATTTACTTGAAAGAATCGATCTCGCACCCTATTTAAGTGCTCTTCACTTATTCCTACTCCATCATCCTGAATCTCAATCTCGACCTGTTCAGGATAACAATTCAATACAATTCGAATATTACTGTTTTCGTTAGAGAATTTAATGGCGTTATCAACAAGGTTAAGGAATACTTGTTTAAGTCGATTAGCATCGCCATTTACAATTGGGTTCTCGTCTGAT
Organism: Paenibacillus sp. Y301; assembly: GCF_059445505.1. NCBI lineage: Bacteria > Bacillati > Bacillota > Bacilli > Caryophanales > Paenibacillaceae > Paenibacillus > Paenibacillus sp. Y301. The sequence continues at coordinate 98,779 of NZ_JCAIUL010000009.1, forward strand.
TCCAATACAAGTTTTATGTTCTTAGTTTCCGCTTTCGTCCACATGTTAAGCATTATTTCTTGTAAAAGCTCCTTAAGAACCACTCTAGCCATGACTAATCTCATTTCATTTTGTTGAAGTTTCGAGAAGTCCAGAATTTCTTCTACTAGACCGATTAGCCTTGCGGTCTCTTTTGTTATAATCTTTATACCGATCTTCGTCTCATCAAGGTCATATCCACCTGAAGTGATCGTTTCACTCCATCCCTTGATACTCGTTAGTGGTGTTCTAAGCTCATGTGAAATGGATGAAATGAAGTCATCTTTAATCTGATTACTTCTAATGATCTCTTGGGCCATATGGTTAAGTGTACTTGCCAATTCACCTAATTCATATTTATAATCTCCCTTAACTCTTGCCTTATATTTACCCTTAGCCATTTGAGCCGATACCGCTGTAATATTATTCAATGGTTTGACGATGGAATTCGCAAGAGCCAAACCTAATGCCAGAACTACAGCTAATACAGCTGCACCAATTGAGATGGAGATTAATGTCACATTAAATAATTTATCATTTAACGTTTTTAAAGAAGTTGTATATCGCAGAATATAAGAGTCTTCCCCACCGATTTGTATTAATTTCGATACTGCCATAACGTCCTCATTAGTGGATGGTTGTCTTCCTACCCATCTACCCACATTTCCAGCAATAGCTTGTGGGATATCACTCGTTGTAAGTGAAGTATCCGCTTGAAATTCTGTTGTATTAATGAGTACATTACCCTTGGTATCCAATATTTGCAGTTCGGTATTATCCAATTTAAAATTCAATAACATATCTGATAATACATTCGAATCCTCTTCTTCAATCAAACGGAAATAATCCTCAGCATTTGTCACATTAATCTTGATATGACTATACACAGTATCATAATAATAGGTTCTCATTGCTAATAAGAAAATCACTTCGACGAGAAGAATCGCCGTAAACACTACAATGAAATAGTGAAGGACGATCTGTCTGCGAATACCCTTCTTAATCATTGTACCTTACCCTTCCACTTATACCCATGCCCCCATACGGTTTGCAAAAATTCCGGCTCTGAAGGGTTTTCTTCGATTTTTTGACGTAATCGTCTGATATTCACATCTACGATCTTAGGGTCACCCATATACTCTCTACCCCACACATGATCTAGAAGAACATCCCGACTCAAAGGAGTAGTCTCCTTTTCTAAGAAAAATTGAATGAGCGAAAATTCTGTAGGCGTTAGTTCAATAGTCACACTATTCTTCTTAAATTGTTTGGTGATAAGATCTAATGAGAATGGTCCTGAGTGAAAACTAACCTTCGCTGAACTTTCCCGATGAACATTCACACGACGTAACAAAGATTGAATTCGCGCGATTAGCTCTGTGGGGCTAAACGGTTTACTAACATGATCATCCGCGCCTACAGACAGAGCATATACTTTATCCTGCTCCTGAACTTTCGCTGTTAAGAAAATAATTCCTATCCGTTCATTGCTCTCTCGTATCCGTCGGCACACTTCGAACCCATCGATACCAGGTACCATGACGTCTAAGAGTGCAATATCAATATCAGGTATCGTCGTGAATTTCTCAATAGCCTCATACCCATCCGCTGCCTCTACAACCTCAAATCCATTTCGCTTTAAGTTAACAACAATAAAACTACGAATAGACTCTTCATCTTCCAAAATCAGAACTTTACTCATCCTTATTTCCTTTCCTCTCGATCGGAGCAACGTCCGTCTCCACTTTTTTATTTTTATTAAGCTCAAGATTCACATCATTACTCTTATATGCAACTACTTTATCGCTCACTTTAACGAGCAATTGCCAGTCACTATGACCCTTATCCCATTCTGATTGCGTGAAGAATTGGATCTCTGCAATAGTTTTATCTGTATCTGACATGACAAAACGTAAATATTGATCTTTATTTGATTTCGTGTCAATGGTTACGATATTATGCCATTCTGGAGGAAAAAAGTTAAGAAGGAACCTGTTCTTATGATCATGGTATTGTTGTCTTACAAAGGTCATTCCATCCTCACCATCCCATTGATAGTAAGAAAAGAACCAAGGAATCTCATCAAAACTAAAGTGTTCCCAGCCTTTAGGTGTTTCCAATATCCCAATTTCATATATACCATCTGAATTCACATCTTCACTATAAATCTGAATATCCTTATAGGTCTGATCATCATTAAGGACTGGCGTTAATTTATTGTCCTCCATAACGATCATTTCCGAATACCAATACCCAGAACTTGATCCACTTGCAGCATCTAAGATAATACCTTTCTTATCTTTTGCTACATTTCCTGCGACAACATTGTAATAACTGTTCACGTTTTTATCTAAATCTAATGTATCCAACTCTTTGAAAGCTTCATTATACTGATAAGTTGTCATCCTAGCATATTCATTACGCTTTAACGAAACGACCGTAATATCATTTAATCCATCGCCATTCAAGTCATCGATCACATAATTGGTATACGATTCCTCTAACTCTTTTACAAGATGATCGCCATGATAAGTATAGATGACTAGCCCGCTCTGAAGCTTTTCCTCACCTCTAGAGAATCCAGCAATCATGTCGATACTTCCGTCATTCGTTACATCACTAAATCTTAATGATTCCAGTACTTTTCCTTCCCCATCAAAGGATACGGTCAGCACCCATTCGCCATTCTGATTCTCAAATATTGAACCGTGCAATTGTACTGCTTGATCCGGAGTTTCATAAAATACGATAACTTCCTTCTTCCCATCACTGTTGAGATCTGCAAAACGAATCAAACTCGTGTTATCGTTATCCCGAGCCCGAATTAACGCCGCTCCTTTAGGAAGCTGTGATGTTATAAATGCCCGAAGTGATTCATTCTCAGCAGAAATCTGCGGTGTCTTCATTAGAGATACCGGATCACTGATGATGCTACAACCTCCAAGAATAAACAATGCCAAGCAAGCAGCACATGCCCGGGTTAAGCATGATTTGTACACCTATATCACTCTTTTCTATAAGAGGTTGTTCAAAAAGTCATCTTTTGATCACGAAGTATACCAAGAAGCTTATTCGACATCGAATATTGAATTCAGCCGGTCCTAGCGTATGCTTTCGAAGTATGTTTCCTTCGGAAACATTTCAGGTGCTCACGTAGGTACTGCCTACGCTCCGCTCCTCTCTCCCTTACTTCATCCAATCTTCTGAATCGTTTTGAAAAAACGCAGCATCGTAAGCATATTCTTGGTGCTGAAAATTTGACTTTTTGAACACTCACTATATATACCGCTCATAAATTTAGATCATATTCTTCTCGCGTTGGGTTAGACGTCGACCTTGAACATCGAACATGATTTCCCCTTTAGAGAGTCCTATAATTCGACTTCCGTATCTTTCAGCAAGTTCAAGTGGGAGCACCGTTAAGACAGTCACTCTCTCTTCCTTACACAATGTTCTAAGCTGCTCAAGTACACTTTCAACAGATTTAGGATCTAGACCTATAACCGGTTCATCTGCTAGAATCACCTGCGCACCATGAACTAGAGCTCGAGCGATAGCGATCCGTTGGCGTTCTCCACCACTTAACTGACCTGCCTTGTAATGAGCTTTCTCAAGTAGCCCTAGATTCTCTATTACATCCATAGCACCCATGTAATCATCCGACCTCACCATGCCTGTAAGCATACGCCACCAAGGTGTTTGACCAGATTGTCCGACAAGGACATTCTTAAGTGCCGTCCTTTTGAGACTAAACTCAGGGTTCTGTTCCAAGTATGCCCATTCTCTTCTAATTTTCATTTTACCTTTTAAACCTAATTTAAATATGTCATCCCCATCTACCATAAATGTTCCTTCATCCCATTTGGAGTGAAGGGATAGGCAGCGTAATAATGAAGTTTTCCCGCTTCCGCTTGCCCCTACGATGGTAATCATCTCACCTTTATGAAATTGAATATTCACATTATGTAGAATGGGCTGTTTATCGATTCCAACAAATTTAGTTAAGTGTTCTACTTTGATCATGACTATAACTCTCCTCTAGGTCCTTTCCTATAGTGTATTGGAAAAGACGTTGAAATTCCATGCGAACAATTGTTCTATTCTCTTTGTTTCGACGGTGAATACCAGAATCCTGCTAATCCAAACAATAAATAAGAAAGGCCAAGCATGATAAACAACCCTTCTTCCCAGTGATAGAACATGAAGATTCCACTTAAACTAGGACCTACAATACTTCCTATATTAAATTGAAATGATGCCACGACATTGGCCGCTGGTAACAAATCACGTGGTAACACATCTGCCGCATAAGCAAGACCTAACGAGAAGAATGAACCGATCAATCCACCCGCCAACATCATCAATATGATGCATGCTATGAAATGATTACCGACAGACGGGATGAGTGAAAAAATAATGCCCCCCGCAATGCCACATCACATTAAACACTTCTTTCTTCCAAAACGATCACTTAATATACCTAGCGGAAGCTGTAGTAAAAGCCCACCAATTCCAATCGCGGGAAGTAAGGCAGATATTTGCCCTTTACTATAACCAATCTGTAAACCATATAGTGGGAAACTACTGTTCATACTTGCTTCCATATAACCATAAAGCAATGCAGGAATGAGCGCATACCAGGCGATCCGATAACTTCGACGAAAGCGATGTTTCTGATTCACTGTACCTGATACCTTCTCAGGACGTTCATTGGGAAGCTTCAACACTACGAAAATTAATACGACAACTAGACATAGACTTAAGACGATAAAAGGGACTTCTTTTCCAAAAGAGAGCAATTGAATTCCCAGTGGACCTAGACTGAATCCCAACCCATAAGACATTCCATAGATCGATAAGTTTCTGCCTCTATTCTTAGAAGGAGAGGACATAATCACCCACAATTGTGAGGCATAGTGTAATGCACTATCTCCAATTCCAATGATGAGACGAAGTACAAACCATAGTCTTATATCGGGGATCCAGGGAAACAAAAGTAAGGTAACCAGGACGAGAACAAGGCCTCCGACGATTAATTTTTTAAAGCCTAAGGCTCCTAGTGTTTTCTCTGCTACAAGTGTCATCGCAAATGAACCTATGTATAATGCTGCTGCATTTAAGCCGTTCATGAATTCCGACACACCCATCTGATCTAGAAAAATAGCCAGTACGGGAAGCAACATCCCTTGGGTAATTCCTGCCACTACGATTACAGCAATGAGTATGAGATAATGTGTACGTGTCACATTTTGATGCATATGATTAGTCGTGCTGGTATTTACTGACACCGTTATTTCCCCCTTAAACTAATCCACATTATAGTGGACAACCCCTATCTGAACAAGCCATAATAAAAGAAGCTTTAGAAATGACGGAAAGGTATGTGTAACATGAACTATAAAGTGAAAGTCGATGTTTCATCGATCTACGAACTTATGGCGAGTTTTATGGTGTATGTGTCAAAAAAATGGACTGACAATATGGATATGGGGCCAGAGTGGGTACAAAAGGTCGAGTGTCAGCTACCAAAGGATGTACGCTCTAAGTTTACACCCGCATCATCATGGCCATTTAATGATTATGACGTGTTATATACATGGGCACTCTTCAGACAGACAGGAGATGACGTCGAACCTTTTCTTCACTATTTGATGGAATGTAGTGTGGATGATTTGTTCGAGATATCCTCACCTGCCATTCCAACGATGTCCTTGGATGATGTTAGTCGCATTCGGAATGACTACGTCCCTTTATTAAATCTGTGGTATATCCATTACTTCAAAGATGTTGAAGATGATATAAGACCACTAATTGAAGAAGATGCAATGGAAAAAAGAGCTCTTATAACCAAAATGGATCCTGAACATTTAATTGAATATGCCTCAGGCGGGTTAGTCGTGGAAGATATGCCCGATTTACATACGGTATTCCTATTCCCCACGGTTCATAATCGACCCATTAATACGTATTGCTTCTATACCAACATGTTACTCATTCAATATTCAGTAGATGTGCCTGAAGAACATGAAGATGAACCACCCATGTGTCTTTCGCGCATGACTCATGCTATATCTGATCAACATCGACTCCGTTTATTACGTTATGTCGCGGATCAACCCAAGTCTTTTACCGATATGCAACGAGATTTAAATCAACCTGTAGAGACACTGAAGCATCACCTCATGATTCTTCGAGTAGCCGGATTTCTACGCATCCATCTCGGTGATCACAACAATGAGAAATTCAGTATTCGTCCCGATGGTGTGGCCGAACTTCAAATATTCTTAGAGTCGTATATACATCTATAGGAGTGATTCACATATGAAACCAAGACAACAAATTCTATTCGATCTGGATGATACACTTATTCATTGCAACAAATATTTTGGGCTCGTTCTAAGTGAATTTTATCAATTATTGCAAGATTGGTTCGTTGAATATGAACTTACAACTTCTGAAATTCGCGACAAACAAATCGAGATTGACATCGCTTCTGTCCACATCGTTGGATTTAAAAGTGGCAACTTCCCTACATCTCTTATTGAAACGTATCGTTTCTTTAGCCAAAAGTGCCATCGCATGACCCATCCACTAGAGGAAGAGCAACTTCTAAAGTTAGGACTTAGTGTTTATGATCTGGAAGTTGAGCCATACCCAGGCATGGTTGAGACACTTGAAACTTTGAAGAGTGATGGTCATCAGCTGTATCTCTATACAGGTGGAGAGACTGCCATTCAGCAACGTAAAATTGATCAAATGAAATTAAATATGTATTTCGATGAGCGAATTTACATTCGTGAACATAAAAACACACACAGCTTAGAAAAAATTCTACATGCTGGAGCGTTTGATCGTTCCTCAACTTGGATGATTGGTAATTCTCTAAGAACGGATGTCATTCCCGCACTAACCGCAGGGATCTGCAGCATTCATATCCAAATATCGAATGAATGGGAATACAATATTGTTGATCTTGAGAAATCCCCAGAGCATATACTATATACCGTTACATCGATTCATGAGGTTCCAGAAATGATTGAGCACAAAATACAGCAAGAGATACAACAACGGACCCTAAATTAATGGGATCCGTTGTTTTTTTTCTCACAATTAGTTCGCCTTATTGTTCAATGGTTAAATCACCGGTGTCTAAATTTGCGATGATTAGACGAGCTTCCGTGGCTGTTCCATCTTCGAGTGTGAGTTTCAACTTACTGGTCTTCCCCTTATCAATTAAGGCTCTAACTTGTGCATCGGTTAATGCTCGTCCATAATTTTCTTTCCAGATGACAAATTTACAACCTTCTTTATAGTGGGAACAACCATATCCCTTACGACCCATGAATATCATCCCCCCACAACCAGGGCGTGGACACTTAGCAATGACTTGCGGTGACGATGATTCTTGTTTTTCCACTTTTTCTTTTTTCTTAGAAGCTGTTCTAGCCCCTCCAGCTGGCGCTGACGAACGTTTCTTCGCTCCAGGCTTCTGTGCTGAATCGTCACTCTCAAACGATGTCTTAGACGCTCTAGATTGGACACGAACCTTATCTACGATCATGGTTGCAAATTTCTTCACATTTCCCATGAATTGTTCATCCGATGCTGTACCTCGGGAGATTTCATTCAACCTACGCTCCCATTGACCCGTCATTTCAGGTGAGGTCAGAAGATCGATACCTGCTCCACGAATTAATTCGATAGCCGTTCTTCCTTTTTGCGTAATCTGAATTCTCTTCCCTTGCATATCGACATAACCCACACTTTTCAATCGCTCAATAGTTGCTGCGCGTGTTGCTGGGGTCCCAAGGCCTGAGTCTTTCATAGCATCACGTAACTCTTCATTCTCGATCTGTTTACCCGCACTTTCCATCGCTTTTAGGAGAGTACCTTCCGTATAATGTTTCGGAGGTTGAGTATCCTTCTCTTTTACAATCGTATCTGAACAAGTTACACCCTCACGCTCTTGAATCATGAAAGGTTCGTTAACTTCGGTCTCTTCTTCCTCTTCTTCATCCTTGTCTTTTCCCTTAGACTTCTTAACCTGTTCCTTCTTCTGATCTCCAGTAATAACCTTCCATCCTAAACTTAACAGCTCTTTTACGGTTGTTTTGAACACTTCACCTTCAACTTCAGTCATGACGGTATGTACTTTATATTCAGCCGGAGGATAGAAATGCGATAGAAATCTTCGAACGATCAAATCATATAGTTTCTGTTCATCTGGGCTAAGATTCGATGCCTTTCGATGAGTAGGAAGTATCGCATGGTGATCTTCTACTTTTGCTGGATTACAAATCGACTTATTTCCCGTATGAACTAGATTACGATTGGCTCCCGCTACCAGATCAGAATACGATGTCCCTTGTAAGACAGAGAGTGTTTTGTGCATTTCCGGAATATTCTGTTCCGTCACATAGTTTGAATTCGTCCGGGGATAAGAAATAACTTTGTGTTTCTCATAAAGTGCTTGTGCCGTATCTAATGTTTTCTTTGCAGAAAAAGAATATTTGGCGTTGGCCTCACGTTGCAGAAGCGTCAAATCATACAATTTGTAAGGATACTCTTTCGTTTCCTTCACTTCATATGATGCAATCTTACCTTGTTTACCCTTCACTTTGGTGGCTAAGGCTTCAACTTTGGCTTGATCGGTCATCCGTTCGCCCTGCCACATCCCTTTATACGTGTTCTCATGCTGCGCGAAATGGCCTTCAAGTTCAAAAAACTTTAACGAGTCAAAAGCTTCGATCTGCTTCTGTCGATCATAGATTAGCGCAAGAACAGGTGTCTGCACCCTACCTACGGATAAAAGAACATTGTGTTTCGTTGTGAAAGCACGTGAGCCGTTCATCCCAATTAACCAATCCGCTTCACTACGGGCTCTTGCAGCTTTGGTTAAATTCTCATACTCTGATCCTTCTTTCAGCTCCGCAAAACCTTTTCTTATCGTTTCAGGAGTTAGATCAGAAATCCATAATCGCTTCACGGGTTGACTCAGTTTCAAATGTCGTTGAATGAGTGAAAATATATGTTGACCTTCTCGTCCAGCATCGCATGAATTAACGAGAAGATTACTTCGCTTTGCTAATTCGTCAATGACCTTGAGTTGATCGATTGTTCTTTTATTAGGAACTAACTTAAATAAATCAGGAATAATTGGAAGATCATTAATATTCCATTTTTTATATTTATCATCATATGCATCAGGTTCAGCTAGACCAATTAAATGGCCGATAGCCCATGTAATAATATATTGATCACCTTCTAAGTAAGATCGGTGATTCTTCGCTTTGGGTTCTATAGCTGCAGCTATGTTTCGACCCATATCAGGTTTTTCTGCAATAATGAGTGTCTTCACTTACTTGTCACTCCTTAATCAATATATGTAATAATCTCAATGCAACGCATTCTATCGTATCATATTATAGTTATGTTAACTAATAAAAGTTGTTAAATATAAATGCTATGAACATTGTCATATCCGAATATCCGAGTGCTTAAACAAACTTTTTTAGTATCCAGTGGTAATATCACCATAAGAATACTTTAAATTTCATATTTTCCTCCATTGTGTTAATGTCGTGAAAGTATAAATATTGACGAATAATGTCGATTAACGACCTGCGAATGATAGTATTAAAATTCCTCAAACTTCCCAAAAAAACACTATTTGAGTGACAACTTACAATTAATACGACTTTTATGTTGACAAAAAGCTAGAAATAGGAATAAAATTCAATAAGTGGTTACGCAAAATTTGTCGAATAATATATATTATTGTCGTCATAATTCGATGAATCAATAGGAGGAAAAATTATGTTAAAAGCAACGGGTATTGTAAGAAAAGTAGATGAACTAGGTCGTATTGTATTACCGATCGAATTACGTAGAACGCTAGGAATTGAGATTAAAGATGGTTTAGAAATTTTTGTTGATGGTGACCGTATCGTCCTCAAAAAATATGAACCTTCATGTATTTTCACAGGAAATGCAGAAGATCTGATCTATTTCAAAGGTAAAATGATTAGTAAAGCTGCAATGGAAGAAATGATTACTGTCTACAATCAATCATTCTCTAAACAATCATAATCGTAAAAACGAATTACATATATTCTATTAACGATATGAAAAAAAAGGGATTGCTCACTAATGTCAGTCTATTGACCTTAGTGATCATTCCCTTTTCTTCTATACCAAATCATCAAAACAGTAGGCTGAAGATTACTCCTTCAGCCTACTGTTTGTTATATATATCGATAAATGCTTAAGCTAGACTAGCACTGTTGAACCCATTAAGAATTTATCTACTTCACGAGCAGCTTCGCGTCCTTCGTTAATGGCCCATACCACTAAACTTTGACCACGGCGCATATCGCCTGCAGCAAACACTTTATCCACATTAGTTGTATATCTACCTTTATGTGCTTTCACATTCGAACGGCGATCCGTTTCCAGACCCAACTGCTGAATCATCGTCTGTTCAGGACCATCAAATCCGATTGCGATCAGAGCCATCTGTGCTTTAAAAATACGCTCTGTGCCAGGAATCGGTTGATAAATTTTGCATCCTGTTTCATCAACGATTCGTTGGATTTGAACCGTATGCAACTCTTGGAGTTGACCTGATTCATCCCCTACAAACTTTGTAGTCATGATCGAGAACTCACGTGGATCTTGACCATAAATAGCCTTCGCTTCCTCTTGTGCATAATCTAAAGTATATACATTTGGAAATTGTGGCCATGGATTACCCAATGGATCACGTTCTAGTGGCGCTTTTTCATGTGTACCAAACTGTGTAATGCTACTACATCCGTGACGTAAAGACGTTGCTACACAGTCAGAACCTGTATCCCCACCACCAATTACAATGACATCTTTATCTTTGGCAGATATATAATTTCCATCTTCCAGACCTGAATCTAGAAAGCTCTTAATCGTTCCGTTCAAATAAGTCATTGCATAATGTACACCTTTTAGATTAGAACCTTCAATATTGAACTCACGAGGTTTCGTAGCCCCTCCGCAAAGTACCACAGCATCATATTCGTCCACTAGTTGCTGCGCCGGTATGTTACCGCCAATCTCAGCATTCGTTACAAATTGGATACCTTCTACTTCAAGAATATCTACGCGCCGTTGGACAACACCTTTATCAAGCTTCATCGCCGGAATACCATATGTCAACAATCCACCAATACGATCTGCACGTTCATAGACCGTCACGTTATGCCCTGCTTTATTAAGCTGAGCTGCTGCTGCAAGTCCTGCAGGACCTGAACCTACAAGCGCTACACGTTTACCTGTACGTCTCTCAGGCGGCTTAGGAACAACCCAGCCTTCCTCAAATCCTTTATCGATAATAGCTTGTTCAATCGTCTTGATCGTAACGGGTTGACCAATCAACCCAACAGTACAAGAACCTTCACAAGGTGCTGGGCAAACACGACCTGTAAATTCCGGGAAATTATTCGTCTTGTGAAGGCGATCTAACGCCTCTCTCCACAAGCCACGATAAATCAAATTATTCCATTCAGGAATAAGATTATTCACAGGACAACCTGACGTTCCACCTGCCATATCAACCCCTGTATGACAATAGGGTGTTCCGCAATCCATACAACGAGCACCCTGCGTCCGAAGCTCCTCTTCAGACATATGCTTATGAAACTCTTCCCAATCCTTAATCCGCTCCGTTGGATCACGATCGATAGGAAGCTGACGACTATATTCCATAAAACCTGTTGGCGTAGACATGACCCAATTCCCCCATCCGTTCTCTCTTTAAAGGCATAATTATTTATATAATTTTATAAATATGCTATCTCTTAAAAAACATTATATTTTAATTATATTAGCATTCTGATGACGTATTATTAATGGATTATCCGCCTAATTATTTGTACTATTTAACGCCAACATCACACAACATGGAAGCCATTAACATTTATTGCGGTCATAGATATAAAAGTCATAATCATAAAGATTCTTCTCATCTCTAATCCCTGGGATCTTCTCGGTAATGCTCCACTCCGACCAGTCCACATCTGAAAAAAAGGTATCTCCCGCGAAATCTTCTTCAATTCTTGTCACTAAAAGACGATCAGCGTAAGGAAGCCATTTCTCATAAATTTGTGCACCACCAATGATCATAAGCTCTTGATTATTTGCATAATCTAACGCTTCTTCTATACTATGAATAACTTGGGCTCCCTGTGCAGTATATTCTTTATCCCGAGTCATGATTATATTAAGGCGATCTTTTAAAGGTTTGCCACCAAAGGATTCCCACGTTTTCCGTCCCATAACAATCGTTTTCCCTAGTGTTTGTTGTTTAAAAAAAGCCATATCCCGCGGCAAATGCCATGGCATGCCGTTGTCTTTTCCTACAACACCATTTCTTCCCATAGCCCATATCATGGTAATGCTCATTTAGATCCTTCCCTTCTATATAGCTACTGGAGCCTTAATTCCAGGATGGTACTTATAATTGATAAACTCGAAATCTTCAAACTTGTAATCAAAGATAGACTCCGGTGTACGCTTTATTTCTAATGTTGGTAAATCAAACGGTTCACGTTGCAGTTGCTTCTGAACTTGATCCATATGATTTGAATAAATATGCACATCCCCACCAGACCAGACAAACTCTCCCACTTCTAACCCACATTGATGTGCTACCATATGTGTCAGCAAGGCATAGCTAGCAATATTGAATGGAAGGCCTAAGAACGTATCTACAGAGCGCATAGTAAGCATACAAGATAGCTTCCCACCGGCTACATAGAATTGAAATACAAAATGGCATGGCGGAAGTTTCATTTGATCTATTTCAGCCACGTTCCAAGCACTTACAATATGTCGACGTGAATCGGGATTATTCTTGATCGCTTCAATAACGTTCGCGATTTGATCAATTCGTTCGCCACTTGGAGATTCCCACGATCTCCACTGTGAACCATACACTGGGCCCAATTCTCCGTGTTCATCGGCCCATTCATCCCAGATCGACACACCATTTTCCTTCAAGTACTTTATATTGGTATCACCACTAAGGAACCATAACAACTCATGAATCACCGATTTCAGATGGATCCTTTTGGTTGTTAAGAGCGGAAATCCTTTGGATAGATCAAAACGTAATTGGCGACCAAATACAGACACCGTTCCTGTGCCTGTCCGATCTTCCTTAGGTGTACCGTTGTCTAGTATATCTTGTAGTAGTTCTAAATAATTCTTCACTGATTAGAGCACCTCACTGTAATTTATATCTGTTACATTCATTATTCTAATGATCTCAATTATTCTAAGTTTAACAGTAAGTATCAATAAAATAAATATATACACTTCAATAAATGAAAATATATAGAGTCTTGTAGATGTCCGCTACGGTGACGGATTGTCCTTCCAATCGCTGTCGCTTCTTCAGGACAATTCCGTCACCTTCGCTACTACGAAGGTTGTCATTACTTAATCTAAAGAAGCTATTCTTGATTTGAACTCTCCTTTAAAGCAGATATAGAAATTGCGCTATCAAATCTGATGAATGTAGTTGGCTGATAGGATAAATCTTATCGTCATAACACCACCGAGAATTAGCTACAAGAAATGTAGATTGTCTTTATGTTGTATTGTCGAAAAAGTTTGAAAAAATCATGCTCAAATTAGCGCAGTGAACGGAATTGTTCTGGAGAAGCGGAGCGGTCGCCTACAAGCTTTCCGTAGGAAAGCTACTTCGAAAGCATATGCTTGCCACCGAATTTTATCGCTAAAGCGATATATTCAAAAAAATTAATTTGGGGGCAACAGCGATCGGAAGAACAATCCGTTCGCGGAGCGTCCACCGCAAGATTTAGTTATCAAGAACAAAAAAGAAGCGCCCCCAACCATAATGGTCAGGAGCACTCCTATTTATGAACTTAATTATTTATTTTTTACGTGGAGCGATCATGTGAATTGGATTACCAAGACCAAGCTCAGCAGTTTCCATCACAATTTCACCAAGAGTTGGATGTGCATGAATAGTCAAAGCGATATCTTCAAGTGTAGCACCCATTTCAATTGCCAAACCAAGCTCAGCAATCAAGTTAGAAGCTTCAAGACCTGCGATATGGCATCCAAGTACAAGATCTGTACCTTCTTCTGAAATCAATTTCACGAATCCGTCTGGGCTATTTAGAGAAAGCGCACGTCCGTTACCGGCAAATGGGAATTTAGCTACAACCACTTTGTAACCTTTTTCCTTCGCTTCTTTCTCTGTATAACCTACACTTGCACATTCAGGATCTGTAAATGCTACAGCAGGGATACACTTGTAATCAACAACAGATGAGTGTCCTGCAATAGCTTCTGCAGCTACTTTACCTTCATATGAAGCTTTATGAGCAAGTGCTGGACCAGCGACGATGTCACCAATCGCGAAGATGTGTGGGAAGTTTGTACGACCTTGATGGTCAACTTTCACCAAACCACGATCTGTCATTTCAATACCAACAAGATCAAGACCAAGTTCACCATCTGTATTAGGACGACGTCCAACAGTAACTAGAAGATATTCAGCAGTTACTTCTTTGGATTCTCCACCTACAGAATATTTCACTGTAACGTCTTTATCTGTTTGCGTAGCACTTTCTGCTTTTGCATTTGTAATGATTTCAATACCTGTTTTTTCCATACTCTTCACAACAAGTTTAGTCATATCTGGATCGAAACCGTTAAGAACGGATTCTAATCCTTCCACGATAGTAATCTTCGTACCGAATTTAGAGAACATTTGGCCTAGTTCAGCACCAATGTATCCACCACCGATTACGATCATACTCTTAGGAATCTCTGGAAGACTCAATGCTTCTGTTGAAGACATGATACGTCCGCCGAAAGGAAATGGCTTAAGTTCGATTGGACGAGATCCTGTTGCAATAATACAGTTCTTGAAACGGTAACGTGGGGATTCGTGATCATTAAAGACACGAGCTTCGTTTTCATTGATGAACATACACTCACCATTGAATACTTCCACTTTGTTACCTTTAAGTAATCCAGCTACACCGCCAGTCAATTTCTTGACAACGCTGTTTTTGAATTCTTGTGTTTTACCGAAATCAACTTTCACGTTCTCAGCAGTAACACCAAATGCAGCGCCATGTTGAGCAGACTCATATTGATGAGCTGCTGCAATCAAAGCTTTGGAAGGAATACATCCACGGTTAAGACATACACCGCCGACTTCTTCCTTATCCACGATTAATACTTTTTGACCTAGTTGTGCTGCACGAATTGCAGCGACATATCCACCAGGACCTGCACCAATGACCAATGTATCGATATCTAATGAAGCGTCTCCTACTACCATATAATTAAACCTCCATAACTAGCGACTCAGGATTAGCGAGAAGCTGTTTAATGTAGTTCATGAAATGTTGTGCAGTAGCGCCATCGATAATACGGTGGTCAAAGCTCAAGGACAATGCCATAACTTTTGCTGCCACAATTTCACCATTCTTCACGACTGGTTTATCCGAGATACGACCTACACCCAAGATAGCAACTTCAGGGAAGTTAATGATTGGAGTGAAGAACATACCGCCAGCAGAACCAATGTTGGAGATAGAAATCGAGCTACCCTTCATTTCGTTCGCACTCAATTTACCATCACGTCCACGAACTGCAAGGTCAGTAATGGATTCAGCAATCATCCAGATGCTCTTACGATCAGCTTCTTTGATTACTGGAACGATCAAACCGTTAGGAGTATCTGTTGCAATACCGATATTGTAGTATTTCTTGTATACAATTTCATTGTTTTCTTCATCAATCATCGCGTTAAGAGCTGGGAATTGGCGACTAGCCGCAACCAATGCTTTGACGATAAATGGAAGGTAAGTAACTTTGATTCCTTTTTTCTCAGCCATTGGCTTAATACGAGTACGGAATTCAACCAATGCAGTTACGTCAACTTCGTCCATGATTGTAACATGTGGAGCTGTGTAAGCCGATTTAACCATTGCGTTAGAAATTGCTTTACGAATACCTTTGAACGGTACGCGTTCTTCTTCAAGGTTTGCATTAGCTGCAACAGTAGCTGTTGAAGCAGCTTTTGTTGTAGTAGCTGGCGCTGCTTTTTCAGTTGCACTAGCTGCTGGTGCTGAAGTTGCTTGACCACCATTCTTGAATGATTCAACATCTTCTTTCATCACTTTACCATTCTTACCTGATCCAGTAACGTTAGCGATATCAACACCTTGCTCACGAGCGAATTTACGCACACTTGGTGTAGCTAGAACGTCTTTGTTAGGAGCAGCTGGTGTTGATGAATTCGTTTTTGTGTTTGCACTACCTTTTGCTGCATCTGCTTCTTGTGCAGCCTGCGCTCCAGCGCCTTCTTGCTGAGGAACTTCACCTTCAGCAGCAATGATAGCTACAACTTCACCAACGCGACATACCTGACCGTCTTTAGTAAGTACTTCAAGTACTGTACCGTTAACTGGACAAGGAACCTCAACTACGGCTTTATCATTCTGAACTTCCATTACGATATCATCATCAGTGACTTTGTCACCCACTTTGATATGCATTTTGATGATTTCACCTTCATGTAAGCCTTCGCCTAGTTCTGGGAAACGATATTCAAAATTAGAAGTAGCATTAGCATTAGCTGCTGGTGCAGATTGAGTCGCAGCTGGTGCAGATTCTGCTGCTGCAGGTGCTTCTTGCTCAGGCACTTCACCTTCTGCATCAATGATAGCTACAACTTCACCGATATGACATACTTGTCCGTCTTTGGTAAGCACCTCTAGTACTGTACCGTTAACTGGGCAAGGAACTTCAATAACTGCCTTGTCATTTTGTACTTCCATTACGATGTCATCATCAGTGACTTTGTCACCAACTTTGATATGCATTTTGATGATTTCACCTTCGTGTAATCCTTCACCTAACTCTGGGAATCGATATTCAAATTTAGCCAATATTCTTACCTCCTACGATTTGTGACTGAGAAAACTACTTAAAATTCCAAAACTTTGTTAACTGCTGTAATGATACGAGCCGGAGTTGGAAGCCAAGTGTCTTCGATCTGTGCAAATGGGTAAATTGTGTCAGGACCTGCTACACGTAGAACTGGAGCTTCCAAGTGAAGAATAGCCTTCTCATTAATTTGTGCGATAACTTCAGCTGCGATACCTGCACTTTTTTGTGCTTCTTGAACGACAATGGCACGATTTGTTTTCTTAATTGAAGTTACAATTGTATCTATGTCAAGTGGGTTTAGTGTACGTAGGTCAATGATTTCAGCTTTAATACCGCTCTTCTCCAACTCATCAGCTGCTTTAGTAGCAGTATGCACAGTCATTCCGTAAGAAATGATTGTCACGTCGGATCCTTCACGAACGATGTTTGCTTTACCAAGTTCAACGGTATATTCACCTTCTGGTACTTCAGCACGGAATGCATGATATAGATTCAAATGCTCCATGAAGAATACAGGATCATTATCGCGAATAGCAGCGATTAGAAGTCCTTTTGCATCATAAGGGTTAGATGGAACTACTACTTTGATACCTGGAGTTTGAGTAATCAAACCTTCCAAAGAATCTGTGTGTAGTTCAGCCGCTTTAACACCACCACCAAATGGTGTACGGAAAACGATTGGTGAATTGTAACGTCCACCTGAACGGTAACGCATACGAGCAGCTTGAATCAACATTTGATCCATAGCTTCAAAAATAAATCCAACGAATTGAATTTCAGCAATTGGACGGAATCCTTGAATACCAAGTCCAACAGCCATACCACCGATAGCTGATTCAGCCAACGGAGTATCGAACACGCGCTCTTCACCAAAAGCCTTCTGCAAACCTTCTGTCACACGGAAAACTCCACCAACATTCCCTACATCTTCCCCGAAGATCAATACGTTAGGATCACGTTCAAGTTCAACACGCATCGCATCACGAATTGCTTCTTTCATATTCATTTGTGCCATTACTTCATATCCTCCTTAAACATTCACAGTCAAATAGGTTAGTAAAAAAAACTTACATTTAGAAAATTTCTATTCGAAATCAGCCTTCTGCTCTTCAAGATGCTGAGGAGTGTGTTCGAACATGCTATCGATTAAGCCAGAAACAGTCATTTTTTCCGTTTGTTCTGCCTTTTTAATTTGTTCATTAACTTTTGCTTTAGCTTCTTCTCTTACGCGAGCAGTATCTTCTTCAGTCCAAAGACCCTTTTTCTCTAGATACTTAGCAACACGTGCGATCGGATCTTTTTCGCTCCACTGTGCTTCTTCTTCTTTTGTACGATATTTACTAGCATCATCGGACAAGGAATGTGGGCGGAAACGATATGTAACAGCTTCGATCAATGTAGCTCCTTCGCCATTACGACCACGTTCTGCTGCTTCACGAACAGCACTAATTACTGCAAAAATATCCATACCATCAACTTTAATGCCTCTGATACCTGCAGCTACTGCTTTGTGTGCAATAGAAAGAGCTGCTGTTTGCTTAGCAAAAGGAGTTGTGATTGCATAGCCGTTGTTCTGAACAAAGAAAATAACAGGAAGTTTATATACGCCTGCATAGTTCAGACCTTCATAGAAGTCACCTTCAGATGAACCACCGTCACCTGTATAAGTGATTGCTACATGTTTTTGTTTTTTCAATTTAAAGCCCATTGCAATACCCATTGCGTGTAGAATTTGCGCACCAATAATAATCTGTGGCATCAATACGTTAACACCTTCTGGAATTTGACCTCCATGTTGGTGACCACGTGAATAAAGGAATGCTTGGTAAAGTGGAAGTCCGTGCCATACTAGCTGCGGAATGTCACGATATCCAGGACATACAAAATCTTCTTTATCAAGTGCGAATTCACTACCTACCATTGTCGCTTCTTGACCAGATACAGGAGCATAAAAACCAAGACGGCCTTGACGTCCTAAATTAACAGCACGGTCATCCCAAGTACGGGTAAATACCATACGGTACATAATTTCTTTCAATTCATCATCAGTAAGTTTCGGCATCATACTTTTATTAATGATTTCACCATCTGGGGAAAGAACGGATAGTGCCTCTACTTCCTCTGTATACACTTCATAAGGAACCTTGCTCATTATCTTCACCTCAACAAAATAATTTGATTATCATGTGCACCTGTTATAATATTATTATACACCTGTAACATACAATTCGTCAAAGGAAAATAGCATCTAATTTCAATTCTTTTGATTTTTGTATGTATAACAGTCGATAATAATTGGTATAACAGATAATACATTGAAACAACAAGCCATGAAATTAATCACACCGTTCACATCATATCTTAACGTTTTACCGTTTGCAAAAAACCATTTCAAGAAAAGGTGACATTCATGACAGATGCTCGATTTTTAAAACGAACCATACTAAAAGAAGAAATTCACAGTAAATACCTTGATGAGAAGCGTAACCTCCGCATTTATTTACCTCCAGGATATAATGAAATACTTACTTATCCTGTGGTGTATTGCCAAGATGGAGAAGAGTTCTTCAACTTTGGCAGAATTGCGACAATTGCAAACCGCCTCATTCTAGATGAAGGTGCTGAACCTTTTATTATAGTAGGAGTTGAAGTCGATACAACCGTACGTACGGAAGAGTACGCACCTTTTGGCAGCAGATTCAAGGCATATGTGAGTTGCTTTGCTGAAGAGATTATTCCCTTCATCCAGCATAAATATCCCGTTCGCACCGATCCAGCCGAAACTTTAATTGCAGGTGACTCCTTAGGAGGAAGCGTTTCTCTTCATATTGCTATTCAATATCCCCATCTGTTCACCCGTGTACTTAGCCTGTCCGGCGCTTACTATGAAGCTTCCCAAGAACTTATTGCAGCTGAACAAGACTTGTCTTGGTTAGACATCTTCATGATTGTTGGACTTCAAGAGAATGATTACCAAACCGACACAGGTACTTATAATTTTGTTCAACTCAATAGAGACACGAAGAATTTGTTACAAGAACGCGGCGCACAAGTCCACTATGAAGAAAAAGATGGTCATCACCTTTGGGGTTTCTGGCAAAAAGAACTCCCCGATGCCCTTATGTATTTCTTTGAAGAATAGCCATTAATAATATAGGTGAACCTACTCGTTATTTATGAGGATAGGATTCACCTTTATTTATCCATTATCATGAATGCGCTTACACTGTTTTTCACAAGCATAAACGGCATCGCCGTCCTTTAGCGGCGATGAAACGTTTAGCGGTGAAATAAAATCCTATTTATAAGCAGAAATGAAATACTTATAAAGTCTTATATTTTTAAAAAGAGCACGACTCTCATGCTCACTATAAATATTAGAATTAGATATTCTTTTCTTGTACGATTCTCTCCAGCAATACTTCACAGCCAGCATCCATCAAATCATATACCTCTTCAAAGTTTCCTGTGAAGTATGGATCGGGCACTTCACGCAATATCGCATCAGGTAATAAATCCATAAATGGAATAATGGACGCCTCTTCTCCACCCACAAGTTTTCGAAGGTTTGTTAAATTAGATTGATCCATACATATCAGATAGTCAAATGCTGTAAAATCTTGGCTTGTTACCTGTCGAGCAGTCATACCTTCATAGCTAATTGTATGAGTATCTAGCAATTTTCTAGTTCCTTCATGTGGCGGATGACCGATATGCCAATCCCCTGTTCCTGCAGAATCAACACTAATCACTTTCTCTAAACCCTTATTTTTAATTTTGTCCCGTAATACGGCCTCAGCCATGGGAGATCTACAAATGTTACCGAGACAAACAAACAATACTTTAACCATCGTACTTCATCCTTTCCGCGCTCACTCGTTACATTTTTAGTAAATTACTACTTAAGTCTTGTTGTAGGAGAATTTACAGAACGTCTTCTTGGTAATTTCCACTTATAAAAGACAGATAACAATCTGAATAATACGATAGCAACGAATACGGATAATAATTCCCACGTATCATGAAGCCAATTCAGACCCATAATTACCCCAATAATTAACGCCCACACAGCATAAATCTCATCCCTGAGGACAAGTGGTTTACGACCCGCAAGAATATCTCGGATAATACCACCCCCAGTTCCAGTTAATACTGCAGCCACAATTACAGCACTTAGGGGTTGCTTCATATCCATTGCATAGAATGCGCCTTGAATCGCAAAGGCTGACAAACCAATAGCATCATATATAACATCTGATCTCTTCCAATGCTTGACCCACTTTTGAGGTAGGACAAAAGCAAACAAGACAGAAATAAGGGCAAGACTCATTAATAGCCCTTGGCTCCACAACGCGGTTACAGGGAAACCAATCAACACATTACGTACGATTCCTCCACCAAAAGCGGTGACAAGACCTAATACGATCACACCTAAGATATCGTACTCTTCTTCCATTGCTACAAATGCTCCTGACATTGCAAAAGCAATTGTGCCGATAATACTGAACACATCAAAAATATCCATATCCACTTTTCAATGCAACCTCTTTCCTAACATGATGCTGACACTATTGTAAACAAGACTTGATGAATTGTGCAACCCTGAATTCTCATTTATAATTGTCACTAGATACAGTAATATTAATTGAACCAAAATAATTCCCGTCTTAAATCCTATTGATTCAATCTATAATCAACATTTATGGGCCTTAAAGTTCATTTTATCTATTTCAATTGATCACGGAGGAATAATACATATGACATATAAACGCGTAATCATTTTTTCAGGTGGAAGTCTCTATCCAGAGTTTTTACAAGAGATTCAAAAAGATGACTTCATTATAGGAGCCGATAAAGGAGCTCTATTCTTAATAGAGAATAATATACATCCTCACATGTCTGTAGGAGACTTCGATTCAATCACCGCAGGTGAGAAAGAAATCGTGTCTGCATCTAGTGGTCAGATCATGGCATGTGATGCTATTGATAAGAATCTCACAGATAGTGAACTAGCTTTTGAGATTGCTCTTGAGCAACGCCCTACTCACATTTTACTTGTGGGTGGAACAGGTACTCGGCTCGACCATACGTTAGCCAACATCCAGATGCTAAATAGAGCATTACAACACCATACTTCTTTCGCTATACTCGACAAAAATAATTATATTACAATGACCGGGTCTACTATTGAAGTCAGAGATATGGGCTACACCTATGTGTCACTCTTGCCGATGACAGCAGAAGTTACTGGCATTACTATTGAAGGATTTCAATATCCTCTCGTCAATGCAACATTGAAATTAGGACAATCTCTAGGCGTTAGTAATCGCTTAGCTGAGGAGATCGGTTCTGTTTCTATTGAAAGTGGATTATTACTAGTTATTCAAAGTAAAGATTAATTTACTACAGTTTTGTAATAATTAACTGATCACAAACTAAGCCAAGAAACCCTGATGATACAGGTTTCTTGGCTTTTTATTTTTGAAATAAATGTAATATTTAATATTTTGTAACTTTTAATTGAATTTTAATAAAGCTTGTCTAACTACTGGTATATCTGTATTTTCTGAGTCATGCCCATAATTTAGGTTGTTACAGAACTGTTATACTTGGTTTCGAGCCCAGACAGATATCAAAAATAAAATGAAATATTCGGAGGTATGACAACATGACTAAACACACATTGACCCATAGATTAGCTATAATTGGGATATGCTCATCTTTAGCCCTAACTGCTGCCATTACTATATCAAATCCTGTTGCAGAAGCCGCTACGGCTACAGCTACAGCAACCACGACATCAAAGGCAAATAAAATCATCAACTACGGAAAAACCTTTTTAGGAACTCCTTATAAATTTGGTGCTGCAACGACTACAACTAAGAACTTTGACTGTTCTTCTCTAATGAAAAGAATTTATGCCAAATACGGCGTTAGCTTGCCTCGTACGTCTGTTGATCAATCCAAAAAGGGTGTAGCGGTGTCTAAAGCTAACCTTAAAAAAGGTGATCTATTATTCTTCTCTACTGGAAGTAGAGCAAACGGTAAGAATGTAACTCACGTTGGTATGTACATTGGAAATGGTAAAATGCTTCATACTTATGGCGCGCCAGGTGTTATGATCACAGATATTAATAAAGCACACTGGAAGAAGACTTATTTGAAGGCGCGACGCGTCCTTTAATACATCAGAACTTTAGATATCATATATAAATTCATACAACATTCAGATGAACTGACAGTTAAATAACTGTCAGTTTTTTTAATATGTGGGTCCCTTTAATATATAACCCACTCCACGTGAGGTTTGAATCATTTTGTCATGTTGACCTTTATCTAACTTAACTCTTAAATGTCGTACATATACATCAACAACATTCGTTCCTAATGAATAATCATACTTCCATACTTGTTTTAAAATCTCCTCTCTACTGCATACTTCGTTGACGTGCCGGGCAAGAAATACTAACAAATCATATTCTTTTGGTGTCAGGTAAATCTCCTCAGAATTACGTGTAACTCTACGACTTTTCAGATCAATCGTTAATTCACCAATTGCAAGGGGTAGACTCATCTCTAAACCATTCATAGATGTAAGTTGAAACAGATTCTGAATCCGAACTAACAATATGTCAATTTGAACCGGTTTAACGATATAATCATTTCCTCCTGCGTTGAAACCTTCCACTATATCTTCTGTATTTAATCGATGGGATAGAATTATACTTACAAAATGCCTTTTTCTCTCCTGCAGCCTTCTAATCAAAGTATAATCCATCACTTCATCCATGGATTGATCGATAATTAGCATATCTATATCGTGGATATCTGCATATTCCTTAGCTTCCGTATTGTTAACAACTTTTATCACTTCGTACGTCGCTTCTATTAACGCTTCAATAATGGGATCCGCAGATCCACTATCGTACTCCACATATAAAATGATCTCATTCACAGCTTCCACCAATTTCTCTATAATCTAATCGTGACCTTTATCTATACCATAGCTTGCTCCAAGACAAAAAATCCATTCCTCTTAAGAGGAATGGATAGCAAGAAAATAAATTAATGATCCGAGGATGAAAATTATCCAAAGTATCGGTGATACAGTGTTCTAGCTTCCGCGATGTCCTTGGTACCATGGATCAATGCTCTCCCATCAGGAAAAACAACTAATCGATGTTGTCCTATACGATAGGATACCAGGAAGGGGTTGCTCTCTACTGTACCTTCTTGAAGTTTCGAAAGCCGAGAGGCTACCTGTTCAAGATTTATATGTTGGTGTTGGCTCGGACGAATTTGTACAGTGTCACGTCCACAAAGAACATCCACCTTCTCTAAGTTGGATGCTGATAAGTATGGATATGTGGCATGACTTCCACAAGAAAGACAATCCTCTTTCTTAGCAGAATCCACTCCAATGGATACATACTCATTTCGCCACAAATCAAAGGAAAGTAACTTACGACGTAATGCTTCTGGATGACCGCTAAGAAGTTTCAACGCTTCTGTTGTCTGATTAGCAGTTACCATCTGTACGGCTTGAGGAATAATGCCAGATGTATCACACGTGTCTCCACCTAGGGGCACGGCACCTAACAGACAATTGAGACAAGGTGTTTCTCCCGGGATAATGGTATAAGTAATGCCATAACTCCCCACACATCCACCGTAAACCCATGGAATATTATGCTTCTGAGAAATATCATTAATCAACAATCGTGTATCGAAGTTATCTGTGCCATCCATGATCAGATCTACTCCGGTGATCAAGGCTTCCAGTTCTTCCACCCGTACGTCCATCACATGAACATCAATTGTCACGAAAGAATTGATATCCTCTAATCGTCGCTTAGCAGCTACAGCTTTAGGAAGACGTTGTGAAGCATCTTGCTCACTAAACAACTGCTGTCGTTGTAGGTTGCTCCACTCCACATAATCCCGGTCAGCTAACGTAATATGCCCTACCCCTGCTCGTACTAATGTCTCAGCAATAGAAGTCCCTAAGGCACCGCAACCTACGATCAGAACATGGCTTTGTCCAAGTTTCTTCTGACCTTCCGTACCTAAAGGTGTGAATCGTTCTTGTCGTGAATAGCGTTGCAAGGCATCTGATGGTATTTCCTGTAGGATCTCATCATTGGACATGTTATTCACCCTTTCAGTACTATACAGTTTTGATCTTGGATGCCCATTCTTCTACGTTCCATTCTTTTGTGATCCAGTCTTCATAGAATTCTGGTTCATGGCAGACTAGAACTACCGTCCCTTTAAATTCCTTAAGAGCCTTCTGTAATTCAGCTTTAGCAATGATATCTAAATGGTTCGTAGGTTCATCAAATAGAATCCAGTTCGTTTCACGCATCATTAGCTTACATATACGAACTTTTGCTTGCTCTCCACCACTCAACATACTTAAAGGGCGTGTAATATGATCATTCTTAAGACCCACTCGTGCTAAATGTGATCGCACTTCACTTTGCGTAAGGTCAGAAAATTCATTCCATACGTCTTCAAGAGGCGTGATTTTACCAGCCATTGCTTCCTGCTCGAAGTATGCTGGTTGTAAATACTCACCTAGGTACGTTCTACCACTTATCGTAGGTAACTTACCGAGAATTGTTTTGAGCAATGTAGATTTACCTACACCATTGCACCCAACGATTGCAATCTTATCACCACGTTCAATCACCATACTCATCTTCGGAAGTAGTGCGTGATCATAACCAATCTCGAAATCAATCCCTTCGAACACGGTCTTAGAACTTGCTCTAGCATCTTTGAATTTGAAGGTTGGCTTAGATGCTTCTTCTGGTTTCTCAATTCGTTCCATGCGATCCAGTTGTTTCTCACGGCTCTTCGCTTGTTTGGATGAAGAAGCACGTGCTTTATTTCGAGCGATGAAATCTTCCTGCTTCTTAATCAACTCTTGCTGTCTCTCGTAAGCATCGACATGCTGATTCTTCGTCATATCAGCCATTTCAAGGAACTTCTCATAATTCGCAGTATATCTTGTTAATTTAGAGAATTCCAAATGATAAATGATATTTACGATTTGATTCATGAAATCCGTGTCATGTGAGATCAACATAAAAGCATGTGGATAGTTCTTCAAATACTGTGTCAACCATTCAATATGCTCAACATCCAAGTAGTTGGTAGGCTCATCCAGTAGTAGTACGTTCGGTTTCTCAAGTAATAACTTAGCAAGCAATACCTTCGTCCGCTGCCCACCACTTAATGATGCTACATCCCGATCTAAACCGATAGCAGTAAGACCTAGACCTTGGCTCATTTCTTCAACTTTAACATCAAGCAAATAGAAATCCCCGATATCTAACTGCTCTTGAATATCACCCATTTGCTCTAAGAGAACTTCTAATTCTTCAGGTGTTGCTTCGCCCATCTTGTTAGTAATCTCATTCATTTCCTGCTCAAGTACCAAAAGTGGCAAGAAAGCATCTTTGAGAACATCACGAATCGTTTTTCCTGGTGTTAACTTCGTATGTTGATCCAAATATCCAAAACGAACGCGTGGCGTCCATTCTACTTTCCCTTCATCCTTAAGCAATTTACCCGTAAGAATATTCATCAATGTGGATTTACCAACCCCGTTGGCACCAACAAAACCTACACGTTCCCCTTCTAACAATCGAAAAGAAACATCTTTAAACAATGTACGCCCTCCAAAATTATGGGAAAGACCTTCTACAGTTAATAAACTCATCTCTATTTTCTAACTCCTATCTATTATGAAAATCAATTAATCACGATTAAAAATTACTGTCAAGATTATATTGTAACATAAATAGGAGGTGGGCTACAGCATAAATGTATCCCATATTTAATCGGACCTTACGGAATGATGGTATTATAACAAGCCTTTTCAATATATCCAGCTAGTGCTGCGTCTTTAGCATGATTATATATTTCGTCTGATTGAATTGGAAATGTACACGAACCACGGTAGTAATATTTAATCCCTGTGCTCGGTTCTATTCCTGCATGAATATCCGGAACTTTTACTAATCTACCACCGCCTAATGCATAGTTATTATAAAATTGATCACCTACGGGGATTCCTTGAACGAACGCCATCATCCCAATATCGTTGACGGTATTGTTCCATTCTTCTTGTGAGATTGTTGGCAAAGTAAATAAATAGGATATCCCATTTCTTGTTGCGATGTCATTATGTCGCTGAATATACACACTAAGATCATCTTGGATTGTATTCACAATCGCTGTTCTTCTTACTTGTTCAAACAGTTGATTATCCTGAAGTAATGGAATCGTGGTACTGTTCTTTATTTCTTCTTGCCGACCTTGTAACCACTTTCCACTATTGGAATCAAAGGCTTCAACTACTTGATCTAAAGTAAAATGAATACTGTTTCCGTTCCTATCACTATACGAATAAGGTTTCTTCGTAGTCCACATCGGTTTTTGAATAGTAGTTCCTGCACCGTCCTTGTATTCACCCATCGTATAGATGTAATAACCATCATAATCCATCACAACAATGGCAGGTATGTACCACTGTAGAACAGACTGAGCTATTGGATCATCCTCTATGTCCATGTTAATATACATTGTCCGTAAAAAGATGTTTAGAGCTAGCTCTTTATCCGCACGAAACAACTTTGATGAAGTATACCCTGACTCAAGTTCCTGCTGTTCATTCATACTGAGTACTCTCCCACCATCCTGAACAGCCGTTCGTAGAGCCGCGGTATATTTCATTTCTAATATTTGAACTTCTTTTTGATCTTCTACATGTAGTCCATTAATCATGAAGATAGGAAATAAAATACATACAAAGATAATCGATAAATCAGTAATCTTCATTAAGGACCATTCCTCCATAAGGGAAGGCGATTGCAGCACGTTCTCCTGAAATAGACCCACTGCCATAGAGCAAATCAGACATCACATTCGCTGGAGTACGATTTGAATTGGTGATTGTTACTTTAAAGAAATCACCAACCATCATTTTATATTTCCGAGACTCACTATCTAGTGGTAAAGAGTTATCTGGAAATAGAACATCCGTCAAATCGGAGTCATAAAAGCCTTCGTACACCACATTAAATGTATCTTGAAATGTATTGGGATCTGCTGCATCCGTATATTCCGGGTGATACTTCTTATGTAAATGTTCCATATGGATGACGTACTCGTTCCCTGTAACATATACATCTCGAATAAACTCATTGTACATGGTAGGTGTTACATATCCCTTCGATCTAACAGCATCCACAAATTGAGTGACAGCATTCGTGACAATCATCTGGGAAAGATCATCTTGGTGTCTTGCCGCTTCTAGGGTTGGATAAATATATAAGAGCAATAATGCCAAAATAACAGCTACGAATTTAGACACAGCATTGCTCATTAGGGAGTCCCCTTTGGCGCCTTCGTAAATATAAGGGATTGTATATTACCGTTAGCATCTCGTATATATTTCACCAAGTAATTCGATTGCAGGTCAATAACAGCCTGATCTCGAGCAGTCATTACTGGACCATTGAAGGTTGTACTGTCAATTTCAATACGTTGTCCTAATGGTAAGCTTCCCTTCAGGCTATATAATACCTGAGAACCACTATATATTTCTGCTCCCAAGGAACGATAAGTCTCATCTATTGTTCTATCTTGTCCTCTTGTGACCTTACTTACAGCCTGCAAAGCATGATCCATTTGGTTGGACATACTAACAGACAACCAACAAGCACCCACAAATATGAACAAGGATGTGCTTAAATAGATCATACTCTGAGCATTTCCAGACATTCAGGCTGCCTCCTCCATTAATATTGACTAAATATAAGACCCCGAACGACATTCGAACTATCTTTTACAATACTAGCTCTAAATTTACCGCTGGGATTCACATACTCTGCATTTGCTTCATCAATAGTATCGTTAATGTTTCCTTGTCGAGATCCGGGGTTAATCACCGAACCATATTCGCTATTTGTATTTGCCACGGTCATATTAAGTGCATTACCATACCATGCACCGCCCGTAGTTAGGTTTTTACCTGTTTCAATCTTAACTCCAAATTGATCTTTATCCTTAAATTTACGTAGTGCGTTTGTCACCTGTGATCCACTAATGGTAGTTCCATCATATACAGTGAAAGATGCTTGAGATAATTCCGTTTGAATGTCCGAGAAATTATTTTGTGCTGTTTTGGTTGCCTCTTGTGCTGAAATAAACAAAATGACTACAATCGTTATTAATGCAATCGTTAGAAATATACCTGCGGCTACTTTTAATGCTGTTGAAGCGTTATTCATGAACTCCATCTCCTTAAATGTGTTGTATTTGTTCGTAATACATGTTCATTTGCATAAAACTCATACCAATCAGCGGAATAACAAGATACAGAAATATCAAGGCATACATGGGTGCAAAACCGATTATTCTTCCCCATCCTGCTTTCGTATCAATTATTTTCTCGTATTCTTGTTTACGCTGCTCGAAATAGAATGACATTTCACTCTCCAGATCATCAAACGCTTGAGCAATTGGGATTTTCTCTACGGCTAAGAGAAGCTTGTCTACAATACGTTGAAACTCTGCAAATAAAATGTCTTCCTTCAGTACATACAACGCCTTCTCTGCACCATGATCATAATGGAGAATACATCTTTGCAACGGGATTTTGAAGATCATAGAGAACCTTTCCATCCATTCCAACATCTCTTCCACGGACATGCGATCCATATCACGTAACATCGATAGAACGGTATGGAATTGATAGACTTCATGCTTCATATCCATCGTTCGTACTTTCTTTTGAAAATAAAGTAACCATAGCGGGAACTGGTACCCTATAATGCCTAGTAACACAGCCAATAAACATTCCCACCATTTCAGATATTCGGAATTATACTGTTGTAACTTGTCCAATATCCGTTGAACGTTGGTCACCAGATCCTCACTACTCGTTGCTTTATCCGCCTGTCCCTCCACTATTAACGCCACTTGATCATAGTTTGCTATAGCAGACATACCAACCTGCTCCATCACTTGCCGATCCTTAGTCGCTAATTGGTTACCCTCGTACTCCTGTTCTACTGACAACTGACCAAAGAACGCATTTGTGGAGACAGGATCTTCTAAAATATGTTCTCTTTCAGAATAGTGTAGGAACAACACTGTGGTTAAAGTAATCAAAAAGCTAAGAACAAAAAACATCATTCGGCGAATATAGAACCATTCCACCTTTAAATGGCTGTTCGTATCTTTAAGTAGCTTGATAACGGTATAGTAGGGTCTAGTTTGTGGTTTAGGCCCTATCAGAACAGCCATCCATCTGATCCAGCCGAAGGAATTTATGATTTGTTCCCATGATTTATGTTCTTTCCCAGCCCGGTATACAGTCTCATCGTTATGTTGTAACTTCTGAAGAATCATATACGCTAGAATAATGATGACAAATATCGAAATCTTAGTAATGTATCCTAGCTTACTCATGTAGAATTGATCCATGGCTGGAAAACTATTTCGTGCCCAACGTTCAATAGGCTTTGTAAAGAAAATAGGAGCCAGCGCAATTACATTAAGACCTTTCAATAAATAATCAAGTTTGTCTCTTCTCAGAATTTCGAGATGAATCTCCTTACTGAGACTGCTAAGTCCTTGAAGATAAATGGACCCGTGCTCTTTCACCTTGTCTCCAAATTCCATAATCATGTAAGAGATCCCCGCAAACGCCTTAATAAAACGATTGGGTGCCGCTTCGTAATATTTCTCAAGCTCCTCGTTTGGATTCTTAGAAGTAAGTGCTTCATAAATTTTACGAGTATGTAAGGCTACCTCATAACCAGCAGTTTCTGCAGCTTCATACAACGCTTCTTCTACCATGCCATGTTGATGATAGCGATGACGAACATCAGAGAAGAGGTCCACCATCTGTGATAACAATCTTCGTTCTAAGGCGTTAACATACATATCTACAATAAAACTGTTCATCACGATTGCCGCAATAATGACTGACAAAAGAAAACTTAAACTCTGATTAATAGTTAACAACATGATTACTGAACAGCCAATACTTCCAAGTACAGCGTAAGTCATCTTCATGCATTCATGACGTAAATGAAACTCATCGTAGGCATGGACGCCAGATAGCCTTTTTCGCATTCGTCTTATATAGCTTGATAAGAGCGGAAGCTTCATTCCTCTTGTATAAGATAATTGTAAGAAGGAATGATACCTCTCCTTGAACTTGAATTTATGAGTAAGTTCGTTACCATAAAGGACCGTTTGTTCGGCATTCTGTTCTCTACTCTTCATCCAAGCTAGAAAACCATATGTCATACAGAACATGACCAAGGTTATAATCAGGATTGTTGTTAATACAAAGTTAGCCGACATCACATTCACCCCAGTAATTCTTAGTGAATCTCTCGAAGGACATGGCATCTTCAGGGCTCATTTGCTCAACCATCTCATGGTAATTATGTTCAGAGATCGGATGCACGGCTACATATCCTCCATCACGATATTCAATGACATTACGTGAAGTAAAAGCGGTCCTATCTCCTACTCTTCGGTAGTACTCATTACTTAATTTCATGAACTGACCTACCATTTGTTTCATTGACCCATCACTCTCTGCCCAAGGCGGAAATGGTGGTTCTTCTCGAGGAATACATTCTGTAATTCGTTCAATATATCGATTACCATATGGATCCCGCTTCATATGAATATCGAAATTAATAACATGCACAACTTGCTGTTCTGCTATGGCTTCATTGTGAAACACCCCGCTTTTGAGAAGTGAGTTACGCAACGAATGAATCAAATCTCTAAACGTTTTGGCATGATGCGTAAATACGGTGAACAAACTTGCTACTTGCGACATTTGGATCATCCACGAAGCGACTTCATCACTTGCCACTTCACCAAGAATATTGACGGTTCCATCTGTTTTCTTCTGTAGATCCAGACCTGCTTGTCCCGATATATGCTCTGTCTCTCGAAAGCTTAATATGTTACGCCTACTATAAATTTTACGTAGATGGAGTTCAAATGCCATTTCCTGTACCCGTAGCGTATATGAAGCATAAATATATTGAACCATGGCCATTAACAGCGTTGTTTTACCTGAACCTTGGGCGCCAGTTACAGCTGTAATTCGACTACCTTTCATCAAATAAGATACAATTCCGATCGGCAGCTCTGCATTCTCTCCTACAATAAGTTGTTCTAAGGTTGCGTTGGGAACATCAAACTTCCGTACAAAGAAAGCCCATGATTCCGAGAATGGCGGTCTTACGACAACGACACGTGAGCCATCCTTCATTTCGTTAACTTTGTAACTTACCGCCTCTGACAATTGTCCAGGATAGTTGTATTTGTAAATGTTCTGACATACACGCTTCAACTCAAGCTCTGATCCAAAAGAAAGAAAGGCCATATGAATAGACTTTCCTTTATAAAATACCCACACACTTTCAATAGCTTTAGTCGGCATTTCACTTCGATCACTCATCTGGGATGTATACCAATCCAACTCAGAATCATAGTCCGTAACTCCATTAACGCCGCCACTTATGCCATCAATCCGCTGATCACGTAACTCATCTACTACGGAGAACCCCTTATATTCCTGATAGATACGTTGTGCAACGATGTCTACCTTCTCCTCGAATGACAACAACCGATACTCCGTGGAAAAAATACGAGAAATATCTTCTGCAACAATCGCATAGACAGGTTCATCTCCATAGTGAGGAAGGATCCTAGGTTCATCCAATTTATAACGCTTAAATAATTGAGATAATGCATCTTGATGAAATTGTTGTCCATATAAATAAAGAATGATTTCGAATTGATCTTGTGAACTTAATAAATGAATCTGCTCAAACGGAATAGCACCGTCAATATTGGTCTCGCTTAATCCGTAGCTCTTGATTAATAAATCACTCATAAATTGTTTTACATACTGCTTGTCATACAAGTCACCTGAGATACATCCCTTAAGTGCTTTCCGGAGTTCACTACGTTTGTTCAATCTACGTCTATATTCTTCTTCGTGAAGACCTAGATCTGACAACTGACTGTGCGTTAATTCATGTAGAGTCGCCTTAACAAATTCCGTCATTGATTCAATACTATAATGTTCATGGCCAGATGTAATTTGCGGCATGGGTCTACGAAGTTCTAGAAATTTAATATAAAGAAACAATGTAGCAAATAGTGTGATCAGACCTATTATAATGGCGTTTATAGTCGTTCCGAAGAGCATTTAAGCGCCCCTCTCCATCATTTTGATAGAAGAACTTAGGTTAAGCTGGTCCATAATATCCTTTGCCAAAGACCGAATACTCTCATAAAAAGGTGCCGCAGATTGATGACTATTCATATGTCGACTTCTATGTATAAACGGCAATACGGCCTGCATATTCCATGCATCTAGAAAGTCAGTCGAATAAGGAATCCCATGAATGGAACCTTTGAACTTAAATCTTCTCTTCATATTCTGTAATGTACAGTGAGAGTCACGGTCATATCTACCCACCACGATGATATATGGCTTATTATGAAGAGCTTCGGGCAGCTTTCCTCCTGAGAAAAAAGCTTCAAGTGCTTTAATGTTCTGTGTTAGACTGACGACGATTAGATCTGCATTATTAAGAAGCGCTCCATCTCCTTTGTTATCTAGATCTTCATTTCCACATCCAGCATCCATGAGTACTAGATCATAATATTCGTTAGCACATGAGAGGATCGACGGTAACAATGAAGGTCTATATCCCGGAAGTGTACCTTCCTTCTTTGCATTTCCAGTAACAAAGTCGAATCTTTCAGGCATTAACGGTATCGTGTAATCGCGGATATTCTCTTTATTTAGACGTCGGTTCAGACATAACCGTTCCAAAGCATCCATGCCACAATCATTAAATGAAACAAACGACTGATCTAATGCAACTTGGCCTGACTGAAATGCTCCCTCCACTCTCTCACCTACTGCTCCACCATGTCCGAGCAACATACGAACTCGATATTCCAACCCAATCATAGATGCGACAGAAATGGTATGTGCGGTGCTTCCACTTCCTCCTTGTAAAGGACTCCAAAATGCAACTGTGCTCATGCTTTTCTCCTTTCTGCTTTGTGTAGCGCACGCTTAATTTGTTTATGTTCAATCTCAGTAAGCTGTTCTACTAATGTACACAACACCCGTTTGTATCGCCTAGATAGTGGTTTGAGCCGCAGTTGACGTAAATGCTCATTCTCGATCCTTAACGCAACATCCAGCTCATCCCAAGGAATAATCGTAGACTCATTCACCCAGGTTACAGGCCATTTATCCACGGAACTATCCATAAAGGAACGATCTAATAAACAATCCACTGTTCGTAAATATATGAGTTGAAATGGGAGCCCTTTGAGCTCTGGGTGTTGGTGTATCCAATCGTTCATCCATTCTGCTCCTCTATGCAATGACCAAACCCCATACTCCATCGTCCATATCCTTGCATCTGCTCCTAACCAAATATTCACTGAACAGAACGATTCAATTTCAATGTCGTAGATAACATAATCATATTTATCTATTCCTTCTCCTTCATTTTGTAAATGCCTCTCCAGATCCATATGTGAAGTAAACCCGCATGCTACATCAAAATTAATAAACTCAGTAATAGCCAACGGACAATCCAATTGTCCAATATATAATGGATATTTATGTGTCAATGTAGCATCTACTAATAGAACTCTCTTATTGGTAGATGCTAGAATCATGCTCAGATAGAGTAGCAAATCACTTTTATCATGAATACCGGCAAACATCCAAGTCTTCAATCGTGTGTGTCTCCTTTCTCTTCATTACGGTGAAGGGTTATCTTGCGCATCTGAGAATATTTCTTCTGCGGGGGAATTCTGTGCTAAAATATCATTTTTCATTTCATTATCCGTGTTGGTAATAGTTGTGTTCTCCTCATTCATTTCTAATGATGTTGGTACTTCGGAAGAGTTAGAGGCATAATTATTCATTGTTTCTATAGTGCCTGTTCCAGTAACCAATGACATTCGTTCTAGATCGGCTTCTAAAGATAATCGAATGGATTCTGATAAATGCAGCTCTGCTTTGTTCACGATGTTGGGATCCTTAGCTATTAGTTTCTGAACTTCTTTATTTATAGGGTAAGTTGGGATAGCCTCATCTTGCATTTGTGGTTCAACATACGTTAAAGCATATAATGTAGCCTTATGCAGGTAGGCATCCACCATGGCGCTTGAGAACGTTAAGATTTCTTGTTCATTAAGTCTGATCCACATCGTTGGACTTAACAAATTATCAATTTTTTTCTTCGACAGAACGATGTAGTCTTGGCCTGTTGGAAATTGAATACGTACATCTACCACCTCGTCAATCTTAAGGTTCGTAGGAAGGTTAATAACGTTAATCTCTCTATTTCTCAAATCGGGAGAGGTCACTGCACCTTCAAAGAACATCGTCTTGGTCAAGGGTGTTCCTTTTCGGAGTTCAATTTTACTACTAGATCCTACAATGTCCTCATTGTTCGCAATTAAGTTCTCTGGAGAGGCCATGGGTGGTAATTTCACTGAGACCAGATCCTTCTGTTGTATCATCTGTCCTGCTGCAATATCACTTGAAGTTACATATCCACTAACCATGGATTGTTCCTGTTTATCTTGTTCATCCTTCATGACCTGAACCTTTTGTTCATACTCTAATCTCAGGTTTAATTGCTGCTTATTGGTGTCTCTGATGTTGTATATCACGTACCCTGCAAACATAATTCCCACAATAGCAGCCCCTGCAAGTCCAGAATAGATCAGGTTCTTACTACGCTGCCGGATCTTAGACATCGTCTTTCTCCCTTCTAGAAGTCATTCTCAATGCTATCCTAATCCGAATCGAAACCTTTTTCGTTTCACTAAGCCAGGTACAATGCCTTGAAATAGTTGATCCATCACTTTTTCCGTCTGATCACATCGATCAAAAGGATCCACATGTACAGGTAAGCTGTAGACTTTAGTAGTATTCATCTGTTTACGAAGACGTTGCACGGCATCCGGAGCTGCAAGAGGTAAACAATATACCCATTTGTTCTGAGGATATCTCCCAAGACTGTGTATGACATCATTCATATCCTGCATGCGCCATTCCGAACCCCAACCAACAAGAATTGGAACATCAGCCCTCAGAAACTCTTCCAATCGGTCGTTATCACGGTATGAACCCAAATCCATAACTACAAAACTGTAACTCCCCCCAAGTAATGCGATCACATTAGCTCTTGCAGTCTGTCGGTAATAATCTACATCCTCTACCGAGAATCGTCGCTCTTGTTGCTTCGTAACACTCGTTCTCCCTTCGATCACCTCCTGAATTCTAGTAAATGAAGAAGCGTTCATATTCATTTCAACGATGGCAACCTTGCTAAAAGTTCTAGCTAAATAATGTGCGATACAAATAGCTGTGTGTGTAGTACCAGCACCTGAACCGACGCCCATAACAGCAATCACTCGAGTTCCTATTTGTTCTGTAACTCTAGTCTGAGAAGAATGACTTACAGGTTGGTTATTTCTCATCCATACCTTGCTTACATCCTGTGCTGATTGATATCGATTATCTGGTGATTGTTGTAAGCATTTACGTATTACAGATATCATCTCTTTTGGGAAATCACTACGAACCTTAGATTCTATCCCATCCGTCCATTCGCTGGCCGTTCCTCCTGTGACTAGATATAAGAGTAAGGCCCCTAAGCCATATAAGTCCGATCGCGCATCACTCTGACCACTACCATATTGCTCGGGAGCTGCAAACCCGACTGTCCCAAGTTTCACCGTATCTTGATCCTTCTCTTGGTTGTAGTTACGTGCGATTCCAAAGTCTATTAATCGGACTTCTAGTTGGGATGTCAGCATGATATTGGATGGCTTAAGATCGCGAAAAATGATAGGAGGATCATGTTTATGTAGATAATCAAGTACATCTAGTACTTGTTCTGCAAGGGTAATGATAAAATCGCAACTTACTTTTCTATTATGACTACTGAAATACTTCTCCAATGTAACTCCTTGGATATAATCCATGACTAAATAGGCATGATCTCCTCCATGGGGTGGAAAAAAGTCTACAATCCGTGGAAGTCTTGGATGACTTAGTGTAATTAGAAGCTCCGCTTCATCCTCGATGTTGATTAGTTGCTGTGGAAAAGAAAAACACTCTTTTACAGCCCACTGTTTACCTAACAACTTCAGATCATCGGCCAAATAAACATGACTCATTCCTCCAGAACCTATCACATGATGGATCATGTATCTTCCACCAATGATATGCCCCTTTTGAAGGAAAGACCGTTGATTCATTATTTCACCTCCATGTAGCAACAAAAAAAAGGAAAGTATCCAGAAAAGTGAAGAAGCGGATTGAACCGATATTCTTCGAACTCTTCGGGATACTTTCCCTAATGTTGTTCTTTGGTTAATTTTGGAATTATCATAAATCATTACAAAGACACTTGTAAAGGTTTATTTTTGAAAAGTACGAGTAAATCGGATAAAAGTCATCAAATCAACGAATTCAACGCATTAATATTTAATCATATGAAGCGTTATCTCGTCCCGATTATGGAAGAGCTGCTTAGCATATTGTAATTGCATCTGATCTTCTTCAAATGATGCGATCACATCCTTGATCAATGCCATCGGCTTCTTATGCATAAGCTTAACTGTAACTATAGCTGTACCTCCAGGGGACAAACTATACAATAAATCTTTGACCAGTTTAACCATTTGCTTAGGACTCCAGCTCATATCGCATACAATTAGATCAAATTGATTATCACGGAATTTAACTACTGAAGCATTCTTACGCATAATTTTTAATTGAGAGTTATTCACTAATGAATCATGCATCTTCGCTGGATCAACCGCAGTCACATGAATTCCACGTTCAAGTAAGAACGATGTCCATCCCCCCGGTGCAGCACCTATATCAAGAGCATGGCGAAAAGCAGTGAAATCAATACCGAAGGATTTCTCCGCCTCTAGTAACTTAAATTTAGCTCGAGAAATCTGACCTTCTTCCCGTTGGAAACGAACAGCACCACCATTCCAATCCGAAAGATTATCCTTAGGCAGAGATATGCCCGCATAAATATGGTCGGATGATACAAACACAGACAGAATCCATTTCGCATCTTGAACCGTGAATTCCGCGTGTAGGTCTGCCAAATCTACAAGTAGTTGTTCTCTAAGTGCACCCGCACTTTGTTCACTTAGGCTCTTTTCGGATTTACGTACTTGAAGTGAAACACTCGCTCCCTGTAGTACATCTTGACGCAGTAGAACTTCCTTCAACTCAGATAATCCTTCATTCAATTGATCAGCCGCAATCTCAAAATCTACAGGTTGAATGTGTCGAACAAAGATAGGTGCTTGTTGCGCAATCATATTCGCCACTTCGTCCCATGAATATGCCACGCTTACCAAAAACACCTCACCGGAGATGAGAACCGTACTTTTGACACTTCCGAACAAGCGTCGCAATTCCTCTTGGGCAAATGGCGCGAACCCATGATTTGCGGTACAAATAAACTGTGATTGTCGTTGTTCTTGTTGCTCTTGTTGTTGTTGTTCTTCTTCACTAATATTTACTTTAATATCATCCAATTCGGATTAACCTCCAGAAGTTACCTTGATCCAGGGACGTCCACCGTCCCATTCCAGTTCCACTGGAATCTCATAGGTACGCATAATCATTTCTTTATTTAGAACTTGTTCTTTAGGTCCCGCTCCAGCCAGCTTACCATCTTTAATGAGTGCAACATGGGTAAAGAGTGGAACAATTTCTTCTACATGATGGGTAACATAAACAACTGTTATATCTCTCTTGCGCAAACGATCTACTTCAACTAACATTTTTTCCCGTTCAAATAGATCTAGACCTGCACAAGGCTCGTCCATAATAAGAAGTTTAGGATTTGCCATTAAACAACGAGCCAGTAATACCTTTTTACGTTCACCTTGAGATAATGTACCTAATGAATGCTCTGACAATCGCGCCATGTTCATCTCTTCTAATAAACGATATGCATTCTCTTTTACCTCTTGCGGAATGACTTCATAGAAGCGCAAGTATGCATACGCACCTGTTGCTACAACTTCCCACACCGTATCTGTCGCGGTAAATCGATCTAATAGTGAAGGACTGATATACCCAATGCTTTTGCGTATTTCTCGAATATCGCATTGTCCATATACATTCCCCATTACTTCAACTCGACCCCTACTTGGAAATAAATAACCCGTCATCATTTCCAGAAGAGTTGTCTTCCCAGAACCATTTCGACCTAAGATCGCCCAGTTCTCGCCACTCTTAATCTCAAGCGATACATCATCCAGTATAATATCATTCTCTCTTTGAAGAGTAATATGTTGCATGGATATCATTACATCACACTCCTAATAGCTTCTAACAACTCCTCCACAGATCCCATACGATAGCGAATACTAGGTGGGTGTTTACGATTCGCGTCCATTAGCAAGAGAGCAGGTACACTTCGAATTTGATACTCCTGAGCGATCTGAGGCATCATGTTAACATCCGCCGCCGATAGTATATCCTCAGGAAGTAAGTGCTCCGTAATCTCTAACATCCGTCGAGCAACCTTGCATGTTCCACATAGTGGTGTATACAGAAACACAGCTATCGGTCTACCCTTCTCATTCATTTGGGTACGTAACTCTTGTTCATTAAGAGTCAACATGTAGATCAGAATCCTTTGCAATACGGAGTAATACCTTATCACTCATCGGTCCATTGTGGAGAATCATCCCCGCAGGTTTATGCTCATATAACATCTGATACATCTCCTGTTTCCCTGACAGACTAGAAGTATGGAGATACACTTCGCGTGGATACAAACCTTCTCGAATGAGCGCAGCCACTACATCTCCACCACACATGTTACTATCGAAGCCAAGCTCGTAATCTAGAGATAAAATATCTACTTCACATTCACGAAGCATCATTAAACATTCTTCTCCATTGCGTGCTAAGGAGAATCCTTTAGGACAGCGACGATAGTCATCTAAATACAAATGAATCACAGTCATCATCCTTTTCAAT
This sequence comes from Paenibacillus sp. Y301, assembly GCF_059445505.1. NCBI lineage: Bacteria > Bacillati > Bacillota > Bacilli > Caryophanales > Paenibacillaceae > Paenibacillus > Paenibacillus sp. Y301. The sequence continues at coordinate 138,893 of NZ_JCAIUL010000009.1, forward strand.
AGTTTCACAAATCCTCATTTAAAGTAACTACTCACATCGATGTCCAACGGAGGACTTTGGCAATATCCTCTTTGTGTGTACCATCTTCACCGACTTCAGTCTCCATCACGATCGCTACATGATCCATGCCATGGAAGGATAATAGCTCTTGCAAAGCCGGCTCTCCAATATAACCCTCTCCTACACGCGCATGTCGATCTTGACCAGAACCGTAAGGAAAACGTGAATCATTGAGATGAACGGCAACGAGGTTTTTCCAATAATCCAATGTTACACCTTTATCGAATAACAATTGACTAACCGAAGTATCCCATAATCCTGCTGTAAATGCATGACATGTATCGAAGCAGAAGCTAATTTTCTCAGGATATTGGGACAAACTTCGAATATTAACCATTTCTTCAAGCGTAGTTCCCATCATATGCCCATGTCCCGCTTGATTCTCAATTAATATCTTTGCCTTTCCTTCCCAAGAGGTGAGTACCTTATTAAGACATTGTAATATATTTTTATACCCTTGTAATGGCTCAATCCCTTTATAATGACCAAAATGAACCACGACCCCGAGTGAACCGCAGGCTTCAGCGATGTTCAAATCATTCTGTATAGAACTCACAGTAAGATTAAACAACGCAGGATCATCACGCTCATCAATGGCTAAATTAACGGGATAAGGAGTGTGCGCAATACTAACGATATCCGCTTCTTCACAAATTAACTTACACCTTGCAGCGTCTCTAGCATCGAATTCTTTAATATGCAAACTCCGCGGATTCTTAGGAAAATATTGAAAAGATCGAGCCCCCATATCCATCGCTCGACGCGCCGCTTTAGCATAGCCACCTCGAATACTGATATGACTTCCAATCTTCATGTTATTGTTCATGCTGACAAGTAGGGCAATAAAATGTTTTGCGTCCATTCAACTCTACTTTAACTACGAGTCCTGCACATGTACCACAAGGTTCACTTTCACGATCATGTACTTTGAATTCTGATTTATAACTCCCCGTGTGGGTGTCATCTTTCATCACTGGCATGTCAATATAACCACCAGCTTCGACTGCTTTACTTAGAACAGATTTCATACTTGTATATAATCGGTCTATCGCTTCTGGCCCCAAATCCTGCACTTTTACCGATGGCAACAATCCTGCATCATAAGCAATCTCATCCGAATAACGATTCCCTATTCCAGCAATAATATTTTGGTTCACGAGAAGTGTCTTTAATGAACCACGACGACCTTTGACAATGCTCGCGAATCGATTGCTGTCCATTCTACGATCCGTCACTTCTGGACCCAATTGACCCAGAACTTGTTCTACTTCTTTCGCAGATAATAAATGCACATAACCTAGACGTAGGCCGATGAAATATAATGTAACCTCTCCAAATGAAATTTCCACTTGTGTATTGCGTTGAGGGAGATCCTCGTTCGTGCCCATATATAAGAGTCCACCAAGCATAAGATGGACTAACAATCTACGACCATTATTTAAATGGAAATTCAGATATTTACCCCGACGCTCTACAAAAATAACTCTTGTGTTCAACAATTCGGAGATAAACATATCTCCTTCCATATTAATCGACTTCTCCCTATTCACTTTTACATTCGTGATGGGTATGTTTAATATTTGGTCAGAAATTAGTTTGCGATAGTTTTCCATTTCCGGCATTTCTGGCATGTGGACTTCGACCCTTTCATGTGTGAGAATAACGATTTAAATTCAAATTATTGAAATACTTATCATTTAAGAAGTCAGGAGTTTTATAAGCTCATGCAAATCTTTACAAATGGTATCCGGTTCTACTCCTGTAGTCTGTATATGCTGCTGTAAGTTATTATCCGTCGTAATTCCTGTAAGAACAAGAATCGTTTCGCAACCAGCAGCTGCACCTGCAGCAATATCGGTACGCATATTATCACCAATCACTATGACTTCAGATGGTTTCATCCCTAGTATATCCGTTGCATAAGTCATTAAGTGACTGGATGGTTTACCAATGACAATGGGCTTCACACCACTCCCAGCTTCAATTGAAGCCGAGATTGTGCCCGCACCTGGGATTTGCCCATGATCTGAAGGAAGAAGTAAGTCAGGATTCGTTAGAATGTATTGTGCGCCTTCACTAATCCAACGGATCGCTGCAGCTAAAGATTGGTATGTAAAATTCCGATCAATACCTTGAACCACATATTGTGGTGACACCTCAACTTCTTGCAAACCTGCTTCAGCTAGTGCTTGACGTAGGCCATCTTCCCCCAGAATTGCTACCCTTGCCCCAGGTGATTCTTCAGCAATATACTTTGCGGCAGCCTGTGATGAAGTACAAACATCTTCAGGAACAGCTTGTATGCCCATCCCATTTAATAGAGCTGCTACATCTTGTGCGGTTCTCGATGAGTTATTGGTTACGAACAGATACGGGATATCCATGGATTTTAACGTATTAATAAGTGTATCTGCTCCTGAAATCATATGTTCCCCATGATATAACGTGCCATCAAGATCAATTAATAGGCCTTTAGATGTTTTCATATGATAGAAGCATCCTTTCAATGGAGAGTACACATCAGCTACCCTCCATTTAATTAATGGTATTAGTATTTAATCTCATTTCTCAAAAACATATTACCTGTATCTTTCTATTCCCACAGTGGGAAATGTATCATTAGGAAATAAACACAGAAAATTAACTTAGCATTACTTTATGACAATCGAAGGTTTAAAGAGCACATTTAGCATCACTTCTACTCAATATTCGTCACATAGTATCGAAGGATCACCGGATTTTCTATGAATACCATGGAATCCTGTGTCTAAACCTGCGCTTTCCCGGAAAATAATTCAAGAGTTTCTCCAGAGTTATACAACTCAATTATCTCATTGAATCCGTTCAATTGGAAGAATGTGAAATTCTTCTGCTAATATTGTGTTTGGAAAAATGGATTGCGCTTCTTCAAGAAGCCCACCTAGCTGCTCCATATCTTTATATCGTGAACTAAAATGAGTCAGTACGAGACATTTAGCTTTGGCCTTCATAGCAGCAGTAGCCGCTTGAACAGCTGTGCTATGATGGTATTCGTAAGCCGTATTTACCATCTCATGAAGGAACGTGGCTTCGTGCACAAGTATATCCGCATCTTGTGCTAGAGTGATAACGGTAGAACATGGTCGAGTATCACCAAGAATGGTAACCACTCTTCCCTTCTTCGGTAGTCCTAATACTTCTTCAGGTAGTAGAACAGAGCCATTCTCAAGTTCAATACTCTCTCCGTTCTTGATCTTCCCATACACAGGACCCGGTTTGATTCCGAGCGATTCTAGAAGTGCAAGGTTAAGCGTTCCTATACGTTCCTTCTCCGTCACACGGTATCCATAGCTATCAATGCGATGCTCCAATAGTTCGGATTCAACCACAAATCCCTGATCTTCAAAAATAACGCCGCCCTCATGCTCCACGACATCTAAATCATAATCCAATCGAGATTGGCTCAACTTCAATGTGGTGTCTAAAAATTCTTTAATACCCTTCGGTCCGTATACCGTTAATAATGACGTTCCGCCTTGATTATTTCGACTCGCAAGTAACCCTGGAAGACCAAATAAATGGTCTCCGTGTAAATGCGTTATAAATATTTTCTCTAACTTACTTAGCTTCAATGGTGATTTTAGAATTTGGTGTTGTGTAGCCTCACCGCAATCAAATAACCAGAAGCTTCGTCTTTCTTCATATAAACGCAATGCAATGGAGGTTACATTGCGTTGAAGCGTAGGAACACCTGCATTCGTACCTAGAAACATTAAATCCATATGTCTAAATCAGCTCCCTTTAACAACCTGCATAAGGTCCTCCGAAAATATCGGAGGACCTTATACAGACATGTCCTGATGGTATTTACTTCATAGATTACACTTTTTATAATTTTTCAACGTTGAAATATTGAGCTTGTGGATGACTAAATACCATTGCTGATACAGAAGCTTCCGGCTCCATCATGAAACCTTCTGTTAACTCAATACCAACATCTTCTGGTTGTAGTAGCTTAAACAACGGTCCTTGATCTTCAAGATCAGGACAAGCCGGATATCCAAAGGATACCCTAATTCCTTGATAACGAGCCCCATGTCTTTTCTTCATTGTCATGTCTGCTGGATCAGGGAATCCCCATGAATCACGCATCATATGATGAATACGTTCAGCAAGTCCTTCAGCAGTTTCTAGAGCTACTGCCTGCAACACATGTGAACGAAGATAGTCCCCTTTATCTTTCCATTCAGTTGATAATTGTTGAACACCATGTCCTGCAGTAACAATAAGGAATCCAACATAATCCATAGTACCACTTTCTACAGATTTCAAGAAATCTGCTAAACATAGATACGGTTCTACCTTCTGTCGAGGGAACGTAAATGTGTGTAACACTTTCGCATGATCTTGTGGATCATAGATAATGATATTATTCCCTTGTGATTGTGCCGGGAAGAACTGATATATGGCATGTGCCTGAATAATGGCATTCTGTCTTGCCTCATCCAGAATAGTATCAACTGTTTCCTTTAGTTCTACAGCCTTCACATTTCCTTCAGCCAATAATGTTTCAACTGATCCCCGTAAGCCTAGATGGTGCCCCAAGAGCATCTGCATATTCACATAAGGGATAATGTGATCTATCGGATAATTACGTAGAACGTGACGATCCGTATCCGGTGGAATAATGACAGGGTTATCTGTTGCAATATTAGACTTCATTGCTCGTGTCAATTCCGGTAATGGAAGTGTAGCAACACTAGCAGATTGGATCGCCTCTTGCTCAGCCTTCGATTCTGCCAACAAAATTTCGCGTTGTACTGGATCCATGATCTTATTCGCTGTATCTAGTCCATCCATAGCATCTTTTGAATAGAGTACCATCCCATTATACTCAGGATTAATTCGTGTTTTGGTGAACTTACGTGTAAGGGCAGCTCCACCTACCATGATCGGAACATCAATCCCAGCGTTCTTCAAATCCTGAGCTGTAATCACCATCTGTTGTGCAGATTTCACAAGTAACCCAGATAAACCGATAATATCAGCCTTCTCTTCACGATAAGCTTCAATAATCTTTTCCGGTGGTACTTTTATACCCAAATTAATGATCTGATAACCATTATTGGAGAGAATGATCTCAACTAAGTTCTTACCAATATCATGCACGTCACCTTTTACAGTGGCTAATATAATCTTCCCTTTAACACTACTCTCATTCTTTTCCATGAAATCTTCAAGGTAGGTAACGGATGCTTTCATGACTTCGGCACTTTGTAATACTTCAGCTACAATCAACTCGTTATTGTTAAAAAGTCGACCCACTTCCGCCATTCCATCCATCAGAGGACCATTAATAACTTCAAGTGCAGAGTATTTCTTGAGTGCTTCACTCAGATCTGGAATAAGTCCTTCCTTCGTACCTTCCACAACATAAGAGGCAAGACGCTCTTCTAAGGAAAGATTCGAAATCGCCTCTTTTTTCACAACTTTCTTTTCTCGAAAAGCAGCTACAAAATCAGCCAACGTCTGGTCACTTGTTCGGAAAATCAGATCTTCAGCAAGACGACGATCTTCTTGAGATATGGATGCATATCTCTCTAGTTTCTCTGTGTTCACGATAGCATAATCGAGCCCAGCCTTAGTACATTCATACAGGTATACTGAGTTCAATACTTCACGGCCTGCATCTGGTAACCCGAAAGAGATATTACTAAGTCCTAGTATCGTTTTTGTCTCAGGATACTTTTCCTTAATTAACTTAATACCTTCGATGGTTTCAACAGCAGAACCAATATATTGCGGATCACCTGAACCTACAGGGAACATGTTAGGATCAAATATAATGTCTTCTGGTTTCAGGCCATACTTATTCACAAGAAGATCGTAGGAACGGCTTGCTACTTCAAGTTTAGCTTCCCGTGTTACCGCTTGCCCACGCTCATCGATTAAGATACAGACCACTGCTGCTCCATATGAATGAATAAGTGGAACTATTTTCTCAAACTTTGATTCACCATCTTCAAGGTTAATGGAGTTAATTATCGCTTTCCCTTGAGAATACTGAAGACCTAGTTCGATAATATGATCATACGTAGAATCGATCATGAGTGGCGCTTTGACTTTCTTAGCAACCATAGGAAGAAACTGATTCACAGCAAATTCCTCATCAATATCTGTATCCTGTAAGTTAATATCTATAATCTGAGCTCCGCCTTTAACCTGCGAACGTGCTATTTCGGAAGCCTCGTCAAATTTCTCTTCCTTAATCAATCGTTTGAATTTCCGCGATCCTGAAATATTCGTCCGCTCACCGATCATGATAGGACGATTATCTGGCTCTATAAAGACAGCATCAACCCCTGAGACTGCTGGTGGATGTTCACCATATACACGCCGCGGTTCATACTTCGAGAGGGTCTCTGCCATCGCTCGTATATGATCTGGAGTCGTTCCACAACAACCTCCTGCTATGTTCAACCATCCATTCTCAGCGAAAGCCGCGAGCTTAAGTGAGAGTGACTCAGGTGACTCGTGATAATTCCCGTCCTCATCTGGTAGACCTGCATTTGGATAACAACTAACAGCTGTTTTGGCCATTGCAGCAAGTGAGCGAATATGATCACGCATGAACTCAGGTCCTGTAGCACAATTGAGTCCAATCGAAATCGGATTAAGATGTTCTAATGATATATAAAAAGATTCAATATTCTGTCCAGCCAATGTGGTACCCATCGGTTCGATCGTACCCGATATCATAATAGGAAGTGACACACCTGTATGTTCAAAAGCCTGACGAATACCGATACTTCCAGCTTTTACATTCAGCGTATCTTGACTCGTCTCTAATAGAAGCAAGTCCACGCCACCTTCGATTAGTGCAATGGCTTGTTCTTCATAAGATTCGATTAGTTCTTTAAATGTAACCCCGCCTGTGACGGACAACGTCTTCGTCGTAGGTCCCATAGCCCCAACAACATAACGTGGTTTACTTTCCGTACTATATTTATCTGCAGCACGACGTGCGAGTTCCGCCGCCTTCAAGTTGATCTCCCGAGCCTTTTCCGGTATATCATAATCAGCGAGTACAACGGATGTTGCACCAAATGTATTCGTCTCGATCATATCTGCACCTGCATCCAGGTACTTTTCATGAATTCCTTCAATGACATCTGGACGTGTAAGAACTAACATCTCATTACAACCATCCAACGCTTCTCCACCGAAATCTTGTGGTGAGAGATCCTCTTGTTGGATCATCGTCCCCATAGCGCCATCCATTATGAATATTCGTTCTTTTAAAGATTCTTCTAGGCTCTGTCTATTCAACTTTATCCCCCCTGCAAAACGTTAAATATTAGTTTAACAGAATACCTAACAATAGAAAAGGTAACTTTAGTCGGATTACACTAGATAGGAGAAGGTTTTCTATAAATCAATGATCGACAAAGAAAACAACCTATACTATAATACATATTAAACCAAGTGGGAAAGAAGGGTTATAAATGGCTGAAATCGTTATTAGAAACACGAACGAACGTATCACTGGAGCGGATAATGTACGTGCTTTTTTAAATAATCAGGAAGTTATTTATGAAAGTTGGGATCCAGCTAAGTTACCCGCCGAATTACATAATAATTTTCTACTAACAGATGACCAGAAAGAAACCATTCTACAAACTTATGATGCAGAGATTCAAGACTTAGCTACTCGTCGAGGATATAAAATTTGGGATGTCATTACACTTTCAGATTCAACTCCGAATCTCACTGAGCTTCTCACTAAATTCGAAGAAGTACATACACATTCAGAAGATGAGATTCGTGCCATCGTATCAGGAAAAGGTATCTTTGTAATCAAAGGTGCTGGAGATCTTGGATATTTCGATGTTGAATTATCCCCAGGGGATGTCATCTCTGTACCTGAGAACACCAATCATTTCTTTACATTAATGGATAACCGTCAGATTATAGCCGTACGTCTCTTTATTGAAGAGAATGGCTGGGTGTCCTCACCAGTAAATGATCCTGATTTTATAAAGAACTAATCCCTATATTTCTAATACAACAAAGACAACCCAGTCTTCCACTTAAGGAGGGCAGCGGTTGTCTTTTTTTCTAAATAACTATGTAGTTGTACTTAATTCGTAACTGTAATGACTTTCTTCGGCATCGTATGCATAGCCCCAACCGTCACATGAGACGTGATGCTATATGTATCAGCTTGTACAAAACTTGTCTCAACCGTATACTTCCCTTCCCCTACATGATTTGCTGGTATTTCAACAGGTTTCCCGTTGGTAGCCGTAGGCACAATCTCAATGATGACTTTATCTGCATCCGTTACTTTCTTATTATCCTGGGTCACTACAGCCTCAATCACAACTTTCTCATTCACTTTAACTTGATTAGGTTGAATGTTTAGTTCTACGTTCACGAGAGAAAATGATCCATTGCTCTCCATATCCATCCCCGCATGATTGGTATTATGATTACTGCATCCAACAACTACTAATAGAAGTAGCATAAATAAACCCAGCCCCGCTAATGTTCTTCTCATGTTTTCCCCTACCTTTCTTGTTACAGCCGCAGATAAATATGAATTTGAACATACACTATAAGTCACATAACAGTATTATAAAGCCCAAACTAGTTTAGAACGAGTGATTTATTCACAATATTGTGACATTTGTCATACGTAATAACCTTTCTTATATTCAAAAAAAGCCCCTTCTTCTGTCTAAACAGAGAATAGGCTAATTAAGATCTTTTAAGAGAATTGAGTGATAATCTGATGCAGTTGAGATAAATGGTCAATTTCGAAATTCGGAGTGATTTCAGGATCAGAAATTTTTCCAGTTCGATTAATCCATACCGTCTGAATCCCAGCAGCTAGACCCCCACGAATATCAGTCGTTAATTTATCCCCAACCATAAGGACTTGATCCTTACTAACACCTAAAATAGAGAGTGCATGATTAAAGATAGATACATCCGGTTTACCTTGTCCGAAATTTCCTGAGATGATGATCTCATCGAAATAAGGAGCAAGTTCTGGAACGCCGTCTAACTTCTCCTGTTGTAATGCTGGACATCCATTTGTTAATAAGAGCAATTTCACTTTTCCGCGTAATTCATCTAGCACTTTAAACGTTTCCTCATATACATGTGGCCGGGAACGTCGTTCCGCTGCGAACTGATCAGATAGTTCTTTTGCTAAACTCTCATCATCGATACCAAGTTTCAACAGACCAAGTCTCCAAGATTCTTTCCGATACAGAGGAACTAACTTTTCTAATTGACGAAATTCAGTCTGTTCTCCACCCGTAAAGTTCCCCCACAGACCTTCAAAAGGATTTATACCAATCTTGGTTGTAAAAGAATATGTCTCATACGACTCATATAGTGTTCGCGCTTCGCTTCTAACAGCTTCTTCTAATTGGATAGGATCGACTCCAGTAGCTTCAGCAGCTTTGTTACATGTAGCTTCAAAAGATTCCATCACACTGCGTTCATCCCATAACAAGGTATCATCTAAATCGAATATAACAGCATTTATCGACATCTCTCTACTTCTCTCCCTTGCCTATTACTTTTCGAAAGGTATATTGTTGACCTTTGCAAATTGTTCCAAACGTTCTCCCATAGCATTAACATCATAGCGGTTAAGGAGACGTGTAAATACCCAGTTCCCACCTTTACCCTTTTGTTCAATCACTACCGAACCTTTGGCAACTTTAATCTTAGTAATATCAGATGCCGGTACACTTCGAACTCTGTTTAATTTAGGTGTTTGTAGATTATCTTTATTGACAAGTAAATATGGACGTTTCAGATACAAAATGACACCTAACGCGATATAAGCAACCACTACAAACCAATTCATTAAAGCGTTAGTCTGTTGTTGTTCTTGCTCGGGAAGTGTGCTCGAAGCCCATGTAAGAAGTCCATATAATACGGCTAACATAATTAATACGAATGGAAAAATAATTTTACGTCCTTTAAAGCGATCTCCACTTACTACGGATCCAGTCGTTGATATACTCGATTGTCCTTGTTTCTTACGTTTCATATTAAGCTCTTTCTTATTCTTCTCTACCATTCTCTCCCACGAACGAGCCATGCGTTAGTCCCCCTTATAATGTAGCTTTACTTATTACCTTTTTGTTCAGAACTTGATGGTTCATCAACAATTTCAATAGAATCCAATTGTTGTCGGAAATTTCTCCGAATGTTCTGAAGATAGTTCTCGCGAAGACTCGCACGTTCTTGCAATTCATCCTCTGTTAACCCAACTGTTTTGTGCTTTTGGGCAAGTTCATTAATACGTTGTACCAAGTTGTCTATATCCATAAACCTTCCTCCAATCATGACTAACAGTACTAACTTTGCCATGATAAAAAGAGCTTGTCAAGGATTCCTCCTTACCAAGCTCTATTGTAAGTAATAATTCAGTATTGTGGTAACGACAGTATCTCTCCAGCCCTTATTACACCGTTAGATAATCCGTTTAAATGTCTTATTTCTTTAATATATACTCGGGTATCCATATTAGAAGGTTTCTCATTCAGAGCAATCTCCCAAAGAGTATCTCCTGGTTGAATAATTAGACGCTTCTCTTCCCGCAGTTCACTCGTGGAATTAGCAAATACACTTACCATACCTGTACAGCCTACTATAAATAATAGCATTAAACAAATTATCTTCTTCATCAATTGTTGTGAGATCAAACCCTTTACTCTATCACTCCATGTGTATGTATGTGTTTGCACTTGTGATTCACTATTCACCTTATAAATACTCTCGTAAGTACTGTATCTTAACATATTAACATCATCCCCCAAACATTCGTTCTTGTCTTTGAAATAACTATAACACGAACACTTGTTTTGTTCAAGACATTTTAGAACAGGTGTTCCCTATTATTTAGAACCTACGTTTGTGCGAACGGAAGTTCTATGTTATAATTTCCCGAAAGTCACTTTAATGAGGTGGGTACAATATGTCGAAGATATCTAGCCGACAACAAGCTATATTAGAATTCATACGTAACGAAGTACGTACTAAGGGATATCCGCCATCCGTGCGGGAAATCGGTGAAGCAGTAGGACTTGCTTCCAGTTCAACGGTTCATGGTCATCTAGACCGTCTAGAGAAGAAAGGCCTCATTCGAAGAGACCCAACGAAACCAAGAGCGATTGAAATTTTAGGACAAGACGACTCTGAGAATTCACATATGTTCACCCAGAGTGTATCTCGTGTTCCTATTGTCGGTAAGGTAACTGCTGGTGTACCTATTACTGCGACAGAGAATATCGAAGATTATTTCCCTCTACCCCAACATTTTGTGGGTGATGAGAAGGTATTTATGTTATCTGTTATGGGAGATAGTATGATTGAAGCAGGCATCCATGATGGAGACTTTGTAATCGTTCGTCAACAACAGACGGCTGATAACGGAGATATCGTTGTTGCGATGACAGAGGAAGATGAAGCTACGGTCAAGACCTTTTATAAAGAAAAGGATCATATCAGACTCCAACCCGAGAATCCAACTTACGAGGCTTTACGTTTAAATCATGTCACGATCCTCGGTAAGGTCGTTGGACTCTTCCGCGACATTCATTAAGCTATTATTATAATCATTTCATAATGACGTTTGAAAAGGATACGGTTGCTACCTTGCTGCTGTGTCCTTTTCTATGTAAATGTCGGGAAAAAAATCAGGAGGTATCAACATATGAGTGTTGTTGTTAAGATCGAGGTGGAACCCATATGAAAGCTAAGAAGCCAGCCGTCAAGATAGAGTCTCCCAAGATTCCGTTGGATTTACCAGACAACTCAGCTTTAGCAGCGGATATTCACAATGGAGAATGCATTGAACGAGGTAGATATCAAGATTGCCTCATGGACAATATTGAGTTGGATCGTGTTACTTTTGATGAAGTTCTCTTCACCAATGTAAATTTTTCGAATTCTAATTTTTCTAATCTGGAGCTTACCGATGTGATATTCGATAAATGTGATCTTTCTAATGCTGATTTCAGCAACTCAAGCATCCACAGAACAGAATTTCGAAACTGTAAGATGATCGGATTAAATTTATCGGAGACCACACTTCGAAATGTTGTTTTTCATACCTGTATGGGGGAACTTGCAAATTTCAGGTTTGCGAATATGAAACAAGTTAACATTGATGAATGCTCATTCTCTAGCACGGACTATTGTTACTCTACTTTTAGCAATGTGAATTTTGTGAAATCAGATATCGATCAATCTCAATTCTCGGGTGCAAAACACGGAGGAATTGACTTCAGTACCTGTGAGTTCAATTCATTAAGTATTAACCTGGATGATTTGAAGGGTTGTACCATCTCAAGAAACCAAGCTTATGTATTTGCAGGATTGCTGGAACTTGTAATTAAAGATTGAGATTTAAAGATTGAAAATAATGATATAAATATAGTCAATTCCCCGTAATTATATGTACACTACATTAAATCCTTTATAAGCCATCATGTTATAACGAAGTGCGTCCTTACTTTAAGAACGTACTTCCCTCTACTTGGAGTATCATATGGTTTCCCATAATTCTTATTGGTTTTATCACTACTTGCTTAGTCTACTCTAAAAAATATATACGTCTGCGTGGCGACATTCCCTCCCTATCTAGCATCTAAAAACCGAACCTGAAAAATCTAAAAGTTTGTGGGCATTTTGTGGGCAATCAAAGACGATAGCTCCAAAATGAGTAAATACCCACAAAAAGAAAAACCCCCAACGCTTAGAGCGTCAAGGGTTTAGAATACCTAGTACAACGTCATATATTGATCGCGTTCCCATTGGTGAACTTGTGTTCTAAACATATCCCACTCAATTTCTTTAAGCTCATAGAAATAAGCTAGAGCATGATCACCAAGAGCTGAAGTGATAACTTCGCTACGAATAAGTTCATTCAATGCTTCCTTCAAATCTGAAGGTAGACTTGGAATACCCTCTTCAATGCGTTCTTCTTCCGACATCACATAGATGTTACGGTCGATAGGCGCTGGTAATTTAAGTTCACGTTTGATTCCATCAAGACCCGCTTTGAGCATAACTGCAAGTGCGAGGTATGGATTAGCAGCAGGATCCGGATTACGTACTTCCACACGTGTGCTTAGTCCGCGTGATGCAGGAATACGAATCATTGGGCTACGGTTACTACCAGACCAAGCTACATAACAAGGAGCTTCATAACCAGGTACTAGACGTTTATAAGAGTTGACTGTTGGATTAGTGATCGCTGCAAAAGCACGAGCATGCTTCAGAACACCAGCCATATAGTGGCGAGCTGTTTTGCTCAATCCTAATTCATCACTTTCATCATAGAACGCATTCTCATTACCATTAAAGAGAGATTGGTGACAGTGCATACCTGAACCATTCACTCCATATAGAGGCTTAGGCATAAAGGTTGCATGAAGTCCATGCTCACGAGCAATGGTTTTAACAACCAATTTGAACGTTTGTATTTGGTCAGCCGCTTTGATAGCATCTTCATATTTAAAGTCAATCTCATGTTGACCTGGAGCTACTTCGTGATGAGAAGCTTCAACTTCAAATCCCATTTCTTCAAGTGTTAGAACAATCTCACGACGACAGTTCTCACCAAGATCCATAGGGGCAAGGTCAAAGTATCCACCTTGGTCATTCAATTCAGTCGTTGGATTACCATTCGCATCTGTTTTGAATAAGAAGAATTCAGGTTCTGGACCAACCATCATGGATGTATAGCCCATTTCTTCAGCTTCCTTCAAATTGCGTTTCAAAATACCACGTGGATCTCCAGCAAATGGTGTTCCGTCTGGCATGTAAATATCACAAATCAAACGCGCGATACGATCTTCTGCTACCCATGGAAATACAACCCATGTGTCAAGATCAGGATACAAATACATGTCTGATTCTTCGATACGTACATAACCTTCAATAGAAGAACCGTCAAACATCATTTTGTTATCTACGGCTTTCTTCAATTGGCTCACAGGGATTTCTACGTTCTTAATCGTTCCTAGCAAATCGGTAAATTGTAAGCGAACGAACCGTACATTCTCTTCTTTTGCCATGTTTAGGATATCTTCTTTTGAATAACTCACAGAACCTCTCCCTTTCTCTTCTGGAAATACTTACTCACTTAATTTATTTATTAAAAAACCGAGACAATTCTCCTTGAATTAAAGACACTTGCCCCGGTCTTTTACCAGCTACAAGTTGCTGTTTCAGTAAACGGTGAAGCTGTGAATCCGATAATTCCCTACGTTTAACTTCAGTATCTGGTGTAATGACTGTTGCTTCTTCAGATTCCTTCGTCACAGGGTTCATGACCTGCTTAATACCAGCAATATTAACACCCTTCTCAATAAGGGCCTTAATCTCAAGCAATCTTTCCACATCGTTAAAAGAAAACAATCGTTGATTCCCAGCCGTACGTGCAGGAACAATCAAATGATGTTGTTCATAATAACGAATCTGCCTTGCCGATAGATCTGTTAACTTCATTACGATACCAATCGGGAATAAAGCCATATTTCTACGAATTTCATCACCCATGACTCATCAACCTTCCAATGATCTAATATCTATCATTGTACAATTCATGATATGTTGTGTCAAGGGTATGTTAGATAAACTCACAATAATTTTCTATCTATCATGGTTTGAATCGCCTTAAGGACACCGTACTTAACATGCGAATAGGTTAACCCACCCTGCATATAACCTATGTACGGATCTCGTATGGGCGCATCCGCTGATAATTCAAGACTACCTCCTTGAATAAAGGTACCTGCTGCCATGATGACTGGATGTTCATATCCCGGCATGTCCCATGGTTCAGGAACGACATGACTATCCACTGCTGATGCTTGTTGAATCCCTTGTACAAAGGCAATTAGATGCTCTGGTCCTGTGAAGGATATGGCTTGAATAAGGTCCGTGCGCTTCTCATACCAAGCAGGCTTCGTAATAAATCCAACTTTTTCAAACATAGCAGATGCAAAAATACTACCTTTAACAGCTTGTCCTACAAGCGTAGGAGCAAGGAATAGTCCCTGGTAGATTCCTCTAGTTGTTCCTAACATTGCACCTACTTCTCCACCGATTCCGGGTGCTGTCAGACGATAAGATGCTAATTCAACGTAGTCTTTCTTCCCACAGATATAACCACCTGTCTCTGCGATGCCACCTCCAGGATTCTTTATTAAAGAACCTGCCATAAGATCAGCACCTACATTGGTAGGTTCGATCACTTCTGTAAATTCACCGTAGCAGTTATCTACGAATACGATAACCTCTGGTTTAATCGCTTTTACACGTCGAATCATTTCACCAATCTGTTCCACTGTGAATGATGATCGCCAATCATAACCTCTCGAACGTTGTATTCCTATGACTTTGGTCGCTGATGTAATCCCGTTCTCAACAGCCTCCCAATCCACATTTCCATCCTCTAGTAGGGCTGCTTCTCGATAAGTAATCCCGAAATCTAATAGTGAACCAGAGCCATCGCCAACGGAACCTATCACCTTATGAAGCGTATCATAGGGACGACCCGTAATATAAAATAATTCATCTCCAGGGCGCAACACTCCAAAAAGGGCCGTAGATATGGTATGTGTCCCTGAGGCAAAATGAGGTCTAACAAGAGCTGCTTCAGCACCAAACACGTCTGCATATACTAAATCAAGCACTTCACGGCCTCGATCATTGTAGGCGTAGCCTGTAGACCCAGCAAAGTGAAAATCACTCACATGATGATTCTGAAATGCATCAATAACTTTCCATTGATTCTGATCTACGATGTTATCTACCGCTTGAATCTGATCTTTGATCTGAAGTTCTACCGATTTCATGTCATTCTCTAGTTGTTCTGTAAATCTTGCCATTTCTGTTCCATTCTCCCTTGCTTGTAGTCATCAAACCAACACGGATTGCATGTAGTATGCAATCCGTGAATTTTAAAGGTGTATTATGACTCAATGTATTCTTGAAGCATATAACCATTCTTCTCATAATCATCTTTATGAAGCAGTACCTCATAAAGTGTATCACTACCATCAAACTCTTGATTAACAATTTCACCAACACGATACAACAACGCTACAATATCTCCACGACTTGCAGGAATCCGGAAGGTAATGGTGTCCCCCGTTAACGTGGTCTGGATTGCATCTCGTATCAACGCCAGATCCTCTTCATCAAAGGCACTGATCGTCAAATGCCCTTCAACTGTATTAAGCATTTCTAGTTGCTCTGGTGTACAACGATCCTTTTTGTTAAAGAGTACGATTTGTGGTTTATCCGATGCACCTAATTCCTCAAGGATCGACTGAACCACCGCCATTTGATCTTCTCTCATTTCTGATGAAGCATCCACCACATGAAGAATGAGATTTGCTTCATTTACTTCCTCCAACGTAGCACGGAAAGCAGCAATAAGATCATGAGGTAGATTTTGAATAAATCCAACAGTATCCGTGATCACTACTTCTTTACCCGTGGGAAGCTCTAATATGCGAGAAGTTGGATCTAGTGTTGCGAATAATTGATCCTGAATATATACGTCTGCATCTGTAAGTTCTTTTAGTAATGTCGATTTACCCGCATTCGTATATCCCACAAGTGCCACTTGAAAGACACCGCTCTTCTGTCTGCGTTCGCGATACAATGTTCGGTGACGGGTGATCTCTTCCAACTGATCCTTTAAATCGTTAACACGATTCCGAATATGACGTCTATCCATCTCTAGCTTACTTTCACCCGGACCCCGGGTCCCAATCCCCCCACCCAGACGGGAAAGGTTCGTGCTTTGTCCAGAGAGTCGTGGTAGCAAATAAGTTAACTGCGCCAGTTCTACCTGAATAATTCCTTCACGCGTTTTAGCTCTTTGGGCAAAAATATCAAGGATTAACTGCGTTCTGTCAATAATCTTTACATCTAGACTTTCCTCTAAGTGACGAACCTGAGCTCCAGATAGCTCATGATCAAAAATGGCCGTATTGGCATCAACAGCTTCCATAGCCATTCGCAATTCTTCCACTTTACCTTTTCCAATGAAAAATCTAGGATCTGGTTTCTGCAGATTCTGACTAAGCGTATCCATAACTTCTACCCCAGCTGTTTCAGCCAACTGCACTAATTCATGAAGAGAGTATTCTGGATTAATCCCCTTTTTCTTAACCGAATCCGTAACTAGACTAACTAGTACCGCGCGGTCAGGAATATCTGTTTCTGTATCAAACGTGATGTTATTTGCCATGAATTAAATTACCCCTTTATCTGCTTTCAATATAAATGAACGGATGGGTTGAACTCCATTTGAGTCAAATGCTCGAGGTAGACTTAGAATCGAACTTGAAATCTTCTGTACGCAGAGTCATGAGTTCTTGTTTGCCCGGATTACTATTTGAATATTGGTTCAGCAGGCGTACAGCATGATTACGTATCGATTTCTCGATCATATTCCGCACATATCTTGCATTGCTAAATGCATGTAAACTCTCGTTCTTTTCATGTGTAATATGTTGTCTTAATTTAAGTATCGCCTGTGGCATTAGAATATACTCTCGATCTTTAGCCATCAATTCCGAAATTTGAATCAATTGATCAATCGAGTAATCCGAGAAATCAACCTGAATGGGGAAACGGGAAGGAAGTCCAGGGTTCGTCTGTAAGAAGTAGTCCATCTCCTCGCAATAACCAGCAAGTATCAGAATGAATTGATTCTTATGATCCTCCATCGCTTTCACCAATGTATCGATAGCCTCTTTACCGAAATCTTTCTCCCCACCACGAGCTAGACTATAAGCTTCATCAATGAAAAGAATGCCTCCTAATGCCTTCTTAACAAGATCTCTCGTTTTTTGGGCCGTATGCCCAATATACTCTCCTACCAGATCGGCGCGTTCAACTTCGATCAAATGACCCTTACTAAGGACACCCATTTTTTGAAAAAGTTTGGCGATGATTCTCGCAACAGTTGTCTTTCCTGTTCCAGGATTACCTTTAAAAATCATGTGATACACATGACCTCCACTTGCAAGTCCTGCATCAGAACGCATTAAAGCAACTTGAAGAAGTGCATAAATCTCAAAGACTAACTCTTTAATATTATCCAATCCTATAAGTTGTTCCAACTCTCGTTGAATTTCCTGATACATGCCTTGCTCAGGAATACCCTTTGGGACTTTCAAAGGCTCTCTTTCTGGGGCAACATTGCTCTGTATAGGTGATTCTTGGCTACGTAATACAACATTGATTTGTCTAGACGGCCTACCCTCAGGCTGGCTGTTTGAGGCCATGACACGTCCGCTCATGCACCCATCACCTCATTATCTACCGGGATGATATCTCTATTCAATGTATTCAAACTTACGTAGGGTTATTAACAGATTCGAATGATTTCCATCCAAGCCTTAGAATCAATTCATCTAGCTTCCATTTAGAATATGCCAGAACCTCTCTACTCTTATGAAAAGACATCCGAAGAACTTTCGATTCGGTCGTTGATAATAGAGGATGATCATACCCTAAATATTCTGCTATTTCGAGAGAACGCATTCCGTGATATGTATGTGTTATGATGACAGCTGATTTCCAATCACGTTGCTCCATAATGTGTTGGCTAAATTGAAGGTTCTCCAAAGTACTTGTGGCTTTGTTCTCCACAATGATGAATTCATCCGATACACCATGGTCTAAGAGGTATTGGCGCATCCCTTCAGCCTCAGTGAAATTGAAATCAGGCTGATCCAATCCCCCGCTTACAATAAAATGATCGAATTTACCCTCATGATATTGCTGTAGTCCATAATCCAATCTCTCACGAAGACTTGGGCTTGGGGAATCACCCCACATGGAAGAACCAAGAATGATGCCGACATCTACTGACTCTCTCATATCGGAATTTTGTACATGATTAATCTTCCATAATACATAACCTAACCAACTAAGAATGAGGAGACATACGATTAAAATGAAGACTAGAATTCTCTTAAATGCACGGTGCCGTTTCGGGCTTTTACGAATTAAAGATGTGTTATAAATAAGAATCATGAGTTCCTCCTGAATTCACCGTTCTCAAACAATTGTTTACGGTGTTCCAATGACATCAGGAAATAAGGGAAATGGTGCGAGTCAATTTCATGTAGTAAATGTTGTGCCGTTGACATAGCTAATTGATAGTCATCTTCATTTATGTCGTTCCGATTCAATGCATCTTCCAGTTCGTCTTCATCAAGAAGAAATACTTCACCGTTTCGAAGAACAACAACATCTAAATACAAATCATCAAACCAAGGCACCCCTTGGTCCGTTACTCCCTGTATTTTGCATGTATCAATATACCATTGAATGATTTCTTGCCGCTCATCAAACATCGCAGTCACAATATAATGACTATTCTTAGGATAATATTGCAACCAAGAATACCCTTTGTCTGCAATTTTGTACGTATGGCTGCCATAAGTCTTCCATAGCGGTTCCTTTAGGTTATAAATCGTATATAACGTTATATACCCAGTAAACCTCTCGGACTCAACATAACGGCAGGTAAAGCGTCGACGTGAAATTCTGCGCCAGTTCGCACGATCTCCAAATTTACGTTTCATGGAAATTACCCTCTCCAATATGTTAGCTACAGCTTAACACATTTGTGAATCACACTCAAAAATAAGTGCTCTCTAGCACAATTCCAACTACCTATTTCTTGATTATACAACACAGACCAATATAACTTACATTGTTTTAGATGAATGATTCAAATAAAACTTATATTTCCTTATCTTTTAAAAAAGACAACAAGAAAGCCCCCAGGTGGGAGCTTTCTTGTTGTCTTTATGGGGTTTATGGAGTTGTGGTGCCCGCAGGATCTACAACACCTAGTGTGTCTGTAGAGGTTGATGCAGGATCTAGAGGTGGCGTCACACCCGAATCGACGCCATCTGGTGGTGTTCCTGGATCCACTGGGGTGATATCGGATGGTGGCGTCACGCCACCCGTATCTGGGTTATTCTCACCCGGATTCGTGCCACCCTCTGTACCACCGTTGCCATTGCCGTTATTCCCATTTTCATTGTTACCATTGCCATTGCCGTTATTCCCGTTTTCATTGTTACCATTTCCGTTGTTACCATTCCCGTTGTTACCATTCCCGTTATTCCCATTCTGGTTACCATTACCATTACCGTTACCATTACCGTTACCATTACCGTTATTCATGTCTGGAGGTACGACCTCAGGCTCTGGTATAACTTCAGGTTCTAACGGTTCCGTAAATATTTGAAACAAATTAGATTTGTCTGATTCTACTCCCGTATCTGGTTTATACACCGTTACGTAATATTCGTACGTAAATCCTTCTAACACATCCACATCTTCTGTGTTATCTGGTGATGCATTATCCTGAATTAAGCTGTATTGACTTTCAGAGGATTCCTTACGATACACACGATACTCAATATTATTATCATCTACTCCATTCCAAGTAAGAGATACAATTTGTGTATTTAGATCATAAGAACCACTTAACCCTGTTGCGACAGATGCTACTTCTGGTTCAGGCGTTGGTTCAGGTTTTTTCGTATTTTTAGGAGCAGGGAAACTCTTCTCTTCAAAACCTTGTACAGCCTGTTCCATGACTTTCCCCCAGAAAGATGCTGCTAGGGAACTACTCTTCTTAAGCAAATGTTTAGCATCTGGTTTATCATAACCCATCCATACGGCTGCAGTTAATTCTGGTGTGTAACCCACAAACCATACATCACGGTTCGAACTGTTACCTTTGATACCGCTCTGAGTCGTACCTGTTTTACCTGCAACAGGTCTACTTATAGCTGCCTTTTTCCCGGTACCACTCTCAACAACATTCCTCATCATATCCGTCATCTGATAAGAAGTCTCTTCGCTCATTACTTCTTTGCCATTCTTCTTATGCTCATATTTAACTTCATCATCACTATTCTTAATCTGTTTAATGGCATAGGCTTCATTCAATGTCCCGCCATTTGCGAATGCGCTGTATGCTTGAGCCATCTCTAGCGTATTCGTACCAGAACTAAGACCACCTAGCGCTAATGATAAGTTTTTATCTTCAGGCTTAAGAGGTATGCCCATTTTCTGTGCGAATTTAAATCCAGTACTTACACCAATTTCATTCAGCAGCCATACCGCCGGAATATTCTCTGACTTTTGAATGGCATCTGGCATACTAATGGTATCGGAATATCCATGTAGGTTACCTGGACAGTAATCTGAGAAACATTGCTTCTGATTATTAAGAAGCGAATCTTGTGTAAATTGTCCTGACTCTAACGCTGGAGCATAAGAAACAATAGGTTTAAAAGCTGAACCTGGCTGTCTCCGGCTGCTTGTAACCCGACTATATCCCTTACGTTCATAGTCTCTACCACCCAATAGGGCCACAATAGCTCCTGAGTCATTGTTCATGATCACCATAGAAGCTTGTACCTGCGTGTCATCTACACTTTTCTCGAAGTTGTCATCATCAGCGAATTCTTTTTCAAGCACTTTCTGTGCATCAGCATCCATCGTTGTATAAATCTTATATCCGCCGACGTTTAGATCATCTTGAGACAAGCCCGTAACTTCCTCAGCCTCACTCATGACATAATCCATAAATGCAAGGTACTGTTGTTTCTTCGCAGGTGGTGTATAGTCATACACCACCTTTTTAGCTTCTTCTCTCTCTGCACTTGTAATGTAACCTTGTTCTTCCATCAATTGAAGAACCACAGACCGACGTTGCATGGAGAGCTCCGGATTGCGAAGAGGGTTATATTTGCTTGGTCCTTTTGGCATCGCCGCTAATGTGGCCATCTGCCAAATCTTTAAATCATTCAGATCACTTTTTCCAAAGTAATACTCAGAAGCAGCCTTGATCCCATAAATTTGGCCACCAAAGTTAATGCGGTTGAGATACATCGTTATGATCTCGTCTTTTGTCTGGTTACGCTCGAGTGCCATGGCAATCGATACTTCCGTTGCTTTCCGGAAAAACGTCTTGTCACGGGTTAAGAATATATTCTTAGCAAGCTGTTGCGTAAGGGTACTTCCACCCTCTACTTTTGCTCTAGCGATAATGTCCTTAACCGCTGCACGTCCAATGGATAAAATATCCACTCCACTATGCTCGTAGAAACGCTTGTCTTCTGTCGCCACGAACGCATCTATTAGCAACTGTGGAATTTGATCGAAATCAACTGGGTCACTTTTTTGAATGGATAGTTCCCCCATTAATTTCCCATTTCTGTCATACACTTTGGAATTTTCATTGACAACCATTTTATCTTTATTTTCATTATAAAGTTTTTCACCATTGACAGTAATATACAAGTATCCTGCTAGAGCACAAAAGATTGCAATTGCTGCTGTAAAAAACAACGTCCAAAACACTCGTTTTTTTGTTAGTCGTTTCTTCTTTTTCTTTTTGGGCTGTTCTCTATTTCTATTATTTGCACTATTCGCATTATTTGCGTTAGCCCTCGTAGGCCGATCGTTCGCCATATCATTGCCCTCCCTAACCCCTTGATTCTAGTATCGGAATGAAAAGAACAACCCATAATAGGTTGCTCATTGTCTTTTTCCTATTCTTTTAAACGAAGAAACATTATAAAAGGTTTCATTTTTTTGTTTTATGCCTCAGTTGAAGGTTCCTGCATAAGAGATACATTACGCTGTGGAGTAATCGTTGAGATTGCATGCTTAAATAGCATTTGTTGGCGACCTTCACTATCCACTACAACCGTAAAGTTATCGAATGCTTTGATTGTTCCTCTGATCTGAAAACCGTTCACCAAGAAAATGGTAACAGAGATGTTTTCTTTACGTAATTGATTTAAAAAAGTATCCTGGATATTAATGGATTTGTTCATTAGCCGTACCCCCAATGATTCAATTAGATTGTTTAGATATATATTCAATATCTGAAAGAAACTTTCCTGCTATTATATCACGAATCCGTGCGAAATTCTCAGAGAAATTTGCTACGTCCGTAACATCAACCCATGAAATGTCCTTCATATGGCGGAACCAGGATAATTGTCGCTTAGCAAACCTACGTGTATCCCGTTTCAATAACGTTATTGTTTCTTCCCATGTTAACTCTTCTTGCAAGTAGGCTATGATCTCTTTGTAACCTAAACCTTGCATCGAGATTAAACCTGGTCCGTAACCCCTTTGAATTAATGATTTCACTTCTTCTACTAATCCTTGTTCAATCATTTCATCAATACGAGCTTCAATACGTTTATATAGCATTTGCCTATCCATTGTCAAACCTAATATACATAAATCATAGGGAGATTCTTTCTTTTGGGCAGCCATTTGATCCGAAAGAGTCCTATTCGTGAGATGATATATTTCCAAAGCTCGGACGATTCTTCGCTGATCATTTGCATGTAATCTCTCAGCACTAATCGGGTCTACAAGCTTTAATCGATCGTGTAAAGCCTCTGCGCCAAAGCTCTCTGCGTAAGCGAATTGTTCATTTCGAAATTCTTCATCTGCGCCTACATCGGTAAATTGAAAATCATAACAGACGGATTCAATATACAGCCCGGTCCCTCCAACAATAAAAGGAATCTTCCCTCTTGCGTGAATCTCTTCAATGAGTCGTCGACTCTGCTCTTGAAATTCGGCGACAGAATACGGATCATCTGGATCATGAATGTCTATCAGATGATGTGGGATACCTTCCATTTCATCTTTCGAGATTTTGGCAGTACCAATATCCATTTGGCGGTATACCTGCATAGAATCACCTGAAATAATTTCACAGCCATAATGTTTTGCAATTTCAATACTCATCTTTGTCT
Source organism: Paenibacillus sp. Y301 (assembly GCF_059445505.1). Classification (NCBI taxonomy): domain Bacteria; kingdom Bacillati; phylum Bacillota; class Bacilli; order Caryophanales; family Paenibacillaceae; genus Paenibacillus; species Paenibacillus sp. Y301. Next base: position 162,805 of record NZ_JCAIUL010000009.1, read on the forward strand.
TTCCGACGGCGGTAGGACCTAATAACACGAGTAGAGAAGGTTTAGTCTCTATTGTCAAGGAATATCACTCCATACGTGATTTTTGAATTGTTTCGCTCTATCATCTGGAAGCCAAGTCGTGCAAATTCAGGACTACCCCACTTCTCTTTTAACACAACCGACTTTCTAGCCACGCGTATCGCTTCTTGTATACTATCTAAGCTAAGTGCATCACTATTGGCGAATTCTCTTAACGGATTAATCGCTGCAGATGCCATTAAAGGTTCCCGAAACATCGGATCAAAGTATACAACATCTACACTCTTATCCGGCATGTCTCTTAATACATCTAGATGATGTCCCTGCTTCACTTCGATTCGTCGCATCGCTTGGTTCACTTCCTCAAGATCTGTGACGTAATGTCCCAAACCTTCTTTCAACAGGGCTGCCAAGTCACCCGAACTCTCCAATGACATCACTTTACCTTCAGGGCCGGCTTTTACAGCAAAAACAAGAGAGTCACTTCCCAGACCAGCCGTGCAATCTAACACTGTGTCTCCTACTTGCATCCCTGTTGCATCTAACATAGGATCATTGTCGCCTTTAATCACACGTTTTACTCTCACATAACCCATACTTGGGTGATATTCGATCGGCGGATGTCCAGGTCTGACTAACCTAGCGCCACCATCCAGCACAATGAGTGCTACTGTATCTCCTGATGATTGAACTAGCTTCTTTACAGATGATCTCTGGCGCGGTACATAACGGAATCCTGTATCTAGAGCTAATGCCTTAGCACGCTCCACCAATCTTTCTGTAGCCTCGCTTCTTCCTGTTGTAATAATCATGTTTTTCTCCTGTCATATGTGAATACAAGTTTTCATTATTCCATTACACTACATCACACGCTTAAATAATTTTTCTAAATCGTACGTGGAGAATGATATCACAATCGGACGTCCGTGAGGACATGTATAGGGTTGTTTACAAGCAGCTAAACGCTCTAATAACGTATCAGATTCTAATGTCGTCAAACTCTGATTCGCCTTAATAGAGGCTTTGCATGAACATAGAATGGATGATTTCTCTCTTAATTTAGCCAGATCGATCACGCGTTCACTTAATACCCATTCTGCCATTTCCTCAACTAGAGCCTGCTCTTCTCCCTTAGGGAACCAATAGGGAAGCGATCGAACACGGAAGGTCTGTCCACCGAAATGTTCTAAGTATACCCCGACTTGTTCGAACCAAGTGAGTTTATGTTTCAATTGTTCCGATTCCGAAGGCGTAAATTCTAAGGTAATGGGCAATAACAGCTCTTGCGAAGCATCATTTGGTCGTCCAAATTGCTCATAATAAAATTCATAATTAATTCGCTCATGAGCTGCATGCTGGTCGATTAAATATAGCCCATCTTCATTCTGAGCTATCAAGTATGTACCATGATGTTGCCCAATAAGTGTCAACTCTGGAAACGGTGGAATATCCGGTGACCCATTCTTAGGAGTCGCATATACCTCAGGATTAAAAGGCACATTCTGCCCCGTTTGAGGTTTATTTCCCATAACCCCATTTACTCTATACTCATGGTTACTACGTTCTCTCAGCGGAGTATTTGCACTCGACGAACGAACATTATTGGCAGATCCACTATTCCTTACCCCTTCATTCTGGCCTGTTGAATTCGTTGCATATTGGGGGGATAAAGAAGCTCTGCTCGAATAGTTTTCCATCATATCAGATTGAACGGATTTATTCGACACATCCGATGTTCCATTCTCTTGATTCTTGGTGAATCGGAATTGTTCTTGTATAAAAGATGAACTTCCTTTGTTTCCTAAAGGATGCTTCACAGGTTGTGGGATGAGGACTTGTTGACGCAATACCGCATGAATCGATTGTTCAACAAATGGATATAATTCAGACTCTTTACTAAAGCGTACCTCAAGCTTCGCTGGATGAACATTGACATCCACAATCGAAGGATGCATCGTTAACGAAAGTATCGCAAGTGGATACCGATTAATAGGCAGTAAGGTATGATAGGCTCTCAGTATGGCATGATTCAGACCATTATTCCGAATATAACGACCATTCACAAAGGTTGATATTGCATTACGATTTGATCTTGTCCATTCTGGCATACTCACAAATCCTTGCATGCCGTAATCCATATCTTCAGCTTGTATCGGGAGCATTGCCTTCGCAGCTTGCGTCCCATAAATGGCAGCAATAACCTGAAGGAGATCTCCATTTCCTACGGTCTGCAATAACGTATTATCATTGTGTCTTAACGTGATTCCAATGCTCGGATGAGATAAAGCAATTCGATACATATAATCTGAAATATGACCTAGCTCAGTCTGGATGGTCTTCATATATTTCAGCCTTGCTGGTGTGTTGTAGAATAATTCTTTCACCAGAAAATCAGTTCCCCGAGGAGACGCGGAATCATCATTAGAGATCAAGTTTCCACCTTCAATGATAAGCTTTCGTCCCAATCCATCTTCTTGGTTAGAAGTGGTAAGTGTCACCTTGGATACCGCTGCAATACTTGGTAATGCTTCACCCCGAAAGCCTAGACTTGTAATATGAAAAAGATCGCGACCATTAGTAATTTTACTTGTAGCGTGACGATAAAAGGCAGACTCACAGTCTTCCGGTTCAATCCCTGAACCATTATCTGTTACTCGAATACTCTGAAGTCCACCTTCTTCGATCGTAACCTCAATCTTTGTACTCCCTGCATCAATCGCGTTTTCTACAAGTTCCTTAACAACGGAGGCAGGACGCTCCACAACCTCACCTGCGGCAATCTGGTTGGCTATGTGCTCATCCAATATGTGGATTTTGGCCATGGATTTTCCCTCTCTCTTTTCATTTATTTAAGTTTACAATGTGATACTTACCGCCGCTACGGTGACGGATTGTTCTTACGATCGCTGTTGCAGTCATATTTCTTGATTATATACTGCCTTCAGCAGTAGAAATCTGACCGCAAAGGCGAACGCTATCGCTTCTCCAGAACAATTCCGCCCCCTCCGCTACGTTTGCGCATGAAACAATGTAACACTCCGATTTCACTCAATACTTATATTCTTAAAATCACAAATCACTTCAACACCTTAATTCCTTAATCCCTTAATTACCTAGCACCTTAATTTCCCTTATATTTAGATCCCCTTCGCCTTCACACTAAGCTCGTGGAGTAATTGCATGGCTTGTAAGGGGGTCATGTTCATAAGATCGAGATTTTTCACAGAATCTATAATCTGAGTGACGTTACGGTTCATTGGAGCTATGGATTCTTTTTTGTGAGGTTTTACTTCCTCTTCATCAAAGATGGATAGCTGTACAACGTCACCGCCTTCTCTGATCTCGTCATCTACAACTATAGAGGTTGCATGTTTCTCCATTGCTGGCACGGCATATGCCTTAGTCGATGCTTCATTCGTTGACGTTAACGTTACTGTTTGTGCTGCCCCTGGTACTACTGCATCTTCAGTCGCTGGTATTCCTTTAACATTTGCTCCTTCTGTAGCAACGGCCACTTCTGAAGTAACAATTGCTTGTTCCAAACTTTCAAGAAGTCCATTCGCACGGTCAATAATAGAGTCAGGTAATCCTGCTAAGCGAGCGCAATAAACACCATAACTACTGCCAGCCGGACCTGGAATCAACTTGCGTAAGAAATGAACTTTATCTCCGCTCTCTTGCACGGCCATGGAGTAATTTCGTAATCCCTTCAAGCTTCCTTCGATATGGGATAATTCATGAAAATGGGTGGATACTAACGCTTTACAACCAATTTCGTCATGTACATATTCGATAACGGCTTGTGCAATGGCCATTCCCTCGCTGGTAGATGTTCCTCGACCAAGCTCGTCTATAATGATGAGACTCCGAGGGGTTGCTTTCTCTGTCATCACTTGAATATCTGCCATTTCTACCATAAAGGTACTTTGACCACCAATCAGGTCATCAGCTGCACCAATTCTCGTAAATATACGGTCTACCATCGGAATCTCTGCCCGACTCGCAGGGACGAAACAACCGATCTGCGCCATAATGGAAATCAAGGCTACCTGACGCATATACGTACTCTTACCCGCCATATTAGGACCTGTGATTAGTAAAATATTCGCTGAATCCTGTGACAGATTCGTAGCATTTGAGATAAATGCAGAATCCTTCATCACAGCCTCAACGACCGGATGTCGTCCACCCTCAATAATGAGGTCATAATTCTCTGTTAGTATAGGCTTCACGAAGCCATGTTCAGCACTTGTCGCTGCAAGAGATTGGTACACATCCAATTCAGCAACTTTCTCTGCCAGAGACTGCAGACGTGGAATTTGCTTATTAAGTTTCTCTCTTAACTCTGTAAAAAGAGAATATTCCAGATCCACCATCTTCTCCTGCGCTTCTAGAATGAGACTCTCTTTCTCTTTCAGTTCAGGTGTAATATATCGCTCTGCATTGGCAAGCGTTTGTTTCCGTTCATATCTACCTTCGGGTAAGGATCCAATATGAGATTTGGTTAATTCAATATAATATCCAAATACTTTATTGAAGCCAATCTTAAGAGACTTAATGCCAGTTGCCGCACGTTCTCTAGCTTCAAGCTCAGCAATCCACTTCTTCCCATTGATGCTAGCTTCCCGAAGCTCGTCCAAATGTTCATGATATCCAGGTTTGATTAATCCCCCATCACGGACGGATAATGGCGGTTCATCTTTAATCGCTTGATTAATTTCATCAAAAAGATCTTCACAGGCATCCATCTCTCTGGCAATTTTACCAAGCGTTAGGGATGGCGTTGCTGCACATAATTGTTTGAGAGACGGGATCTGGCCTAAAGACAATTTAAGTGCATTCAAATCACGACCATTCGCGTTACCAAAAGCTATTCTACCCACTAGTCTCTCTAGATCGTAGATTTCCCGAAGCGATTGTCGTAAATCTTCGCGTAATATGAGCTGGTTATATAGGAGTTCAACGGCTTCGAGCCGTTCCTCAATTCGACTCCGATGTAACAGTGGCTTATCTATTCTACGTCTTAATAAGCGAGCACCCATCGATGTCTCTGTTTTATCTAGAAGCCATAACAAAGAACCCTTCTTAGATCTTTCGCGGACCGTCTCCACTAATTCTAGATTACGCCGCGTAAAGGGATCTAATATCATGAAATGACCTGGTTCATAGGAAGAAATTTGTGTTAACTGGCCCAAGGAACGTCTCTGTGTCTCACTAAGATATGAGATTAGCACTGAGACACATAACGCTCTCTCCTGATCCAATCGAGCCCATGAAGCTTCACCGAATTGACTCCGGACCATCTTCTCATCTTTCTTATCCCACGACGTATAGACAACAGGCCGGTTTCCTTGAAGCTGTAAGGATCGAATGCTATCTAACATCCCTTGATCACCTATGATCTCAGAAGGTTCATATATATTAATCTCATCACGAAGCCATTCCAAAGAAGATGGAACCGAGGTGACATACAACTCCCCTGTAGAAAGATCACAAGCAGATAGGCTCATCATCCCGCTTGATGTTGTAACACATACTAAATAATTATTTGATTTATCCGAGATGTTCTTACTATCCATAATCGTTCCCGGTGTCACAACACGTACAATATCACGACGCACCATCCCTTTGGTGGTTGCCGCATCTTCAAGTTGCTCACAAATAGCAACCTTATATCCCTTTTCTATTAGACGCTGAATATAGCCCTCAGCAGCATGGTAAGGCACACCACACATCGGTATGCGTTCTTCCCCTCCACCTCCGCGCCCTGTCAGCGTGATCTCAAGCTCGCGAGATGCCAGAATCGCATCTTCAAAAAACATTTCATAAAAATCTCCCAGTCGGAAAAACAAAAAAGCATCTTGTGCTTGTTCTTTCACTTTCAAATATTGTTCAATCATCGGCGTATATTGGGCCATGAGTTACCTCCATAAATCTTCTTATACTAAGATTTATTATAGCACAGGAATATTCCATAGCGGACGGATATCCCGTGATTCATCCCATATCTTGCCGTTGGAAATATGAACCATTAAGGGATCGATATATTTGGCATACGCTGTATAATCACGAAGAGCTGTTAAATCTCTGAACAATGGCTCTACACAATCTCGGATCACATTCCTATTTCCTTCATAATAAGCTCTATGGATATTCTCTTGATGCAAAGGTCTCAGAGTTAATTGTTTATAATGAAGCATAATCAAATAAGCTAGGTATACAACACCCTTCGCTACGAGTGGAGATACTAAGAAACTGGGAAGTGTTCGATACTCAAACCCCCCATGCGGTTGCCTTCTGAAATCCCCTAGATAACCATACCGAGGCCGTCTAGATAAGCTTGTATGATCTTCAAGCAACATAACAGGAAGCGCCAAATAATTATCCAAAGCCTCCAAAAGGGACGTTGTGAGCACAATCCCACTGAAATGTAAGTGTCCACCTAATGGCAGACCAGGTATTGGCATTCCCCCAGCCATCCATATTAATGATCGATCTCGAATTAACTTCTTTGCGGAACCCATCGTGTGCATAAGCTCAATCAGTAAGCCTCGTGGTTCTAGACGTGGTCCAGGACGTAATTCCGCCACAGGGTAGCTAGTTACCCCTTCCATATGAACCGCATCACACCCCACCTCACCAACTCGTTCTAGAAATTCAGAAGCTGGAACAACTTCCATGGATGATGAATTGACAAGTAGAAATTCTGGATCCATACCCATCATTAACTGAATCCCATTCTTTTCTTCTTCACGTAAAACCTTATGTACATTTGCTCGTTGTTGTTTATATAATGCAGCCAACTTAGGTTCACGTAATTTCGATAATGGTGTAATCTGTTCTAACACATATTGGCGATCACCATAGGTTGAGATGATAGCTTCACCTGAATCTATACCTAACGTATATAAGCTTCGTACAGCCACCTTCGTTAATCTTTTCATTAAAGGATGATGTTCAATGTCCATTTCCGTTCTCCCAGAACCCTGCATTACACCTATTCTACTAGCACCAATTCCTAACTTACTGACTTCAATTCCACGTAAATTACATACTTGCACAGCATACCTGCTACGATAGATAGATGTGTGTTCACGTCCTGATCTACCTTCCATAAGCTGAGCTGAGACCCCAGAACGGATAAGTCGAGCTTGTGCCGCTGGGAGTGACATCGATTTATAGAGAGACTCTTCTTGATCCACTTACGTAATTCCCCCTTCACTCAAGTAGAAACGGTTAAGACGTCCTTTGGTTCAAGGAAGGCATTTGTTTCAGCAGAAATATAAGGATTTAAATAAAAACAAAAAAGGAGGGCATCCGCCCTCTACACAGACGCCCTCGAATCATATAATACGTTATACCATTTAAATCTTACCCTTGTTATTACAGGTCATCATCCAGTAAATCAGGGTCAAGGTCTTCATAATCTCCAGTATCCTCGCTGAATTCAAATTCCTTATCGTCATAATCTTCATGTCCGATCAGGACGAATACTTTGGTCTCAGCAATGAGTTCCACAGTGAATTCCCTTTCGACACGGATAATGACGCTTCCCCCACCCGAAGATACACTTGCTTCAACACAACTAGGTTCCTGCGTTGCCTCCGCAGATACCTCCACTGTTGAAGCACGGTGTCTTGGGTCTAGATACGACAGCGAGACAAATTCTACATACGGTACAGTTTCTTTGGCTACATCTGTCTGGGAATTTTTGTCGTAAGAATACCAAATGTTGATATCGTAAGTACCAATAACTTCAATTCCGTCTCCGGCCGCTACCGCTTCATATTGATGGTTTATAATCCATGCACCCAAGATACTGGTTGGATTATGAGGCGGAGTTACGGTATGTGTTACGGTAGAGAACTTACGACCTTTGCCGCAGATCGCTTTCGTTATGATCTCTCTACTTTGATGTTTACGACTTAATGACATCTTTGAACCTCCTCCATACAATCATTCACTACTAAGTGTATGCAGGAGGTAGGCAAAAGTTGATTAGCCCAGTGCAAATATTTTTTGAGAGAATCAACGAGATACTATTCTTCTTGACAAAGAGTGAGCCATATTAAGTATAGTCAGTACTGTAATTGGGCTACATACACCCTTTATTAAAGATATACTTAACCTGATCTACGTTAATTCCATCGCTTCACTACAATGAACTATGTAAATACTATTTTATTACATGATCTTACTTCAAGGCATATTCAACCCGCATTTTATTAGGGACAGGAGATTTATTCTTCTTCGCGATCTTCAAATACAATGATAATTCTCGGCATAATTGTAAAATAGAAGACCTAATCTCAAACTCATCTCTAGTGGTTGGGAGATCCATTTCTTTGAAATCTTGTTCCAACTCATGGAGTAAGACTTCTGTACGTCCCGTGTACATTTCCTCTGTAACGTCATGACTAAGTTGTTCGAATAAATCCGCAACCAAGTCAGCCTGAGGAAGTTTCTGATACACATCAGCAATTCGTTGCATCATTTGCATGATCAAATCCAGTTGTTCCTTGCGCATGTAAAAATAGATGTTCCAGGCTACGTCAGGACGTACCATCTGATTCTCCATCGCTCGAGTTGCTGCCAGTGACCCTTCATTAATCGCTTTACCCGCTTCAATAATCTCGTTACCGTCCCATAAATAATGAGGATCACGAAGCGTACAAGCCACTTGATTAAAGATTACAGCAAATAGCCCGTCCACCTTGTGACGAATCTCAAGCATCTGCTCTCCTCTTTTGGGCATATAGATCATATTAACGATCATGGCAGAGCCTAGTCCTACAACAAGCAGTTCAACCTGGGTTAACACGATATGAAGCGATAGGACACCTTCTCCAAATACACGAAACACAACGACTGAACTTGTCACGATCCCTTCTTTAAAGCTTGCCTTTACAATTAACGGAAATCCAAAGAGGACAAATAGAGCTAGTACCCAATAATGGAACCCAAATAGAGCGAATAGTCCACACGCAAAAAGGAGCCCCACGATGGAGGCGAAAAAACGAGCCGAAATCGTTCTAAGACTCCTTTTACGCGTAACTTCCACCCCTAGAATAGCTAACAGACCTGCAGCCTGCGGATTGGGAATACCAATTAGAGCTGCAATCTGAACAGAAATAAGTGTAGCTATAGCTGTTTTGATAACACGAAAACCCATGAGGACGCCTCTTTCTTCTATCATTATAATCGTAGTCTCATGGTACTTTATTTCATATTTCTACACAATGTGACATCTTACACTCCATGATAAGAATGTTTCTAATCGTTATTTATGTGACAACAACTTCCGCTCCATAAGGACAACAAGTTGATACATAACCGTTGCTACTACAGCAATAATGAACAAACTAGACATCACCAAGGTGAAGTTAAATACTTGGAATCCGTAGATAATTAAGTATCCTAACCCCATCTGTGCCACTAGAAATTCTCCGACAATAACACCAACCCAAGCTAGACCCACATTGACTTTCAGTGTGGAGATAATGGCTGGGAAAGATGCTGGAAAGATAACTTTTCGAAAAATATCTGATCGTGATCCCCCGAATGTTCGCACGACTTTAACTAGATTAGAATCCACTTCAGAGAAACTATTGTATACCACTAATGTGGTAATAATGACGATGACAGACAATGTAGTCACGACAATGGCCGTAAAGCCAGCACCAAACACTACGATAAATAGTGGTCCCAATGCTACCTTCGGCATACTATTAAACACAACCATATAAGGATCTAGCACTTTCGATAAGAACGGCGACCACCAGATAAGAATGGCTAGAACTGTTCCAAGTCCCGTCCCAAGTACGAAACCTACGACAGTCTCACCGACCGTTACTCCCAAGTGTCCCCAGAGTTCTCCGCTAATGACTTCTTGTGCAATATGTTTAAATATTTTACTCGGATAACTGAATAACAGTACATCGATCCATTTCAGCCTTCCAGCTGTCTCCCACAAAACGAATAACAACAATAACAATCCTAGCTGGACGGATAATATGTTCAGGCGTTGCTTTTTTTTGAAAGCAAGATGATTTTGATACATGGAAGTTAATTCGCTGTGCCTCGTGTCAGTAGACTCATCCTCCGTTCGACTTCTCCTTATCATCCTAATCGATCACCTCCTCACTTCTGCTCATTTGTCATTTCCATTGCACTCCAGATCTCGTGAAAGAGATGTTGGAACCCTTCCTGATCACGAGCATGAAAAGGTAACACTTCTCGAATGTTGTGGGGTACATCGAACGTCTTACGTATTCTTCCAGGATTGCTACCAAGTAAAATAATCCGATCGCTCATCGCAATCGCTTCGGATAGATCATGGGTAACAAGCACTGCCGTTTTGTTGCGTTCACGTAAAGTCCTAGATATCAAATCCTCTAATTGAAGTTTTGTCTGGTAATCAAGTGCAGAGAAAGGTTCATCTAGTAGCAATAGACTGGGATCCGTAGCCAGTGTCCGAACAAGTGCAACGCGTTGGCGCATTCCACCTGAGAGTTGTTGTGGATAAATATTTTCTTTCCCTTTTAGACCCATCTCTTCAAGCAGACCTGAAGTCACCTCTATACTTTCCGGTGTGACTCTTCCTGTTAACTCCAACCCTATGAGGGCATTATTTAGAATGGTACGCCAGGGAAATAAATAATCCTGTTGTAACATATAGCCTACCTCAGGTGTTGGTCCATCCAATTTGTGACCATTTACAAGGACTTCTCCGTGACTTGGTGTAAGTAGTCCTGCAATAATAGACAGAATGGTGGTCTTACCACATCCACTAGGCCCAACAATACTTACAAATTCTCCAGGAGCAACCGACATTTGAAGATGATCCACAGCCAGAGAGGCTTCGCGATCAGTGATATAGACATGGGCGACATCATTCAACTCAACAACAGGTACCATGTGCACTCTCCTTTTGGCAGGGATTACGTTATTTCACCGTCACTTTTGCCTTCTCTGCAAATGAATTATCTACAATCGCGTCTTGTGTCACCCGTTCCTTCAATTCGCCTGCATTATCCATAACGTCTAGAAGATTGTTCCATTCTGCTTCATCTAGTATAGGATCAGTAGCATACGTGCCTTGTTCTTGATAACGTTTCACTGCGGAGACAATGATCTCACGATCTGTATCTTTAAAATAGGGCATGATAGCATCCGTAATCTCTTCAGGCGTATGTCCTGCTACCCATTGCTGTGCTTTCTGAATGGCGTTCGTGAACTTCTGCACCGTATCCGCATTTTTCTTCATATAACTTTGTTTGCTCATAAACACGGTGTATGGAAGTTGCCCGCTTTCTACACCGAATGAGGCGACTACATGACCTTTACCTTCTTTTTCAAAAATGGAGGCCTGTGGCTCAAACAACTGTACATATTTCCCTGTTCCCGATGCAAAGGCTGATGCGATATTCGCGAAATCAATATTCTGAATTAATTCCAAATCGACATGTGGATCAATGCCTTTTTTCTTGAGTGTAAACTCCCCGGCCATTTGTGGCATACCACCTTTGCGTTGCCCTAAGAACACCTCACCCTTCAACTGATCCCAGCTAAATGTTCCACTGTCTTCTCTCGCAACAAGGAATGTTCCATCTGTCTGAGTCAATTGAGCGAAATTAATGACAGGATCCTCGGATCCTTGCTGATACACATAAATGGATGTTTCTGAGCCAACAAGTGCCACGTCTATCGCGTTCGATAACAATGCTGTCATCGTCTTATCTCCGCCGAAGGTCGTCTGTAGCTCGACATCTAACCCCTCATCCTTAAAGAAACCCTTCTCTATGGCAACATATTCTGGAGCATAAAATACTGACCGGGTTACTTCCCCAATCTTCACCTTCGTCGTAGCATCTTTCCCTCCGCACCCAGCAATGGCCGTCGTACAGAGAAGAAGAATACCTGCTACTGCAGTCAGCTTTTTTGTTCCTTTCCACATATGGTATCCTCCATTCTTTCGTATAAGATATGGCATCATATGCCCTCAGCCTACAAAAGGTTATTCATGTACTCTCATTTAAATCTCTAGGCAAAAAAAAGGCCCTGATTTTCTACTAATCGTAGAAGAATCAAGACCTTATGCAATAATCTCTATTTAATAGAGTGATTCAATAGTACTCAGACTATAATTTGTAAATTTCTTTATATTTCTCTTCCAAATAGTCCGCCAAGTAGTCTGGATTCAGTTCCTCACCTGTTACCTGTAATAAGATTTCTGTAGGTGTAAGACTCTTGCCATATTTGTAGATTTTGGTAGTAAGCCATTCTTTAATAGGTAATAGGTTGCCTTCTGCAATCCACTCATCATACTGAGGTAGCTCTTTACGGATGGTATGTAAGAATTGAGCTGCATACATATTACCTAGTGAGTAAGATGCGAAGTAACCAAAATCACCACCAGACCAGTGAACATCCTGAAGGACGCCAAGTCCATCATTTGGAGGTGTTACACCCAGATACTCTTGATATTTGGCATTCCATACCTCTGGTAAATCTTTAACCGATAATCCTTCGTTAAATAACATCTGCTCGATCTCATATCGAATAATAATATGCAGATTATACGTTAATTCGTCTGCTTCAATGCGGATCAGTGAATTCTCTACCCGATTAATAGCTCGATAGAATTCATCTACGGATACACCCTGCAGTTGCGGACCGAAATGTTGTTGCAAATCTCCATAATATCTTTCCCAGAACGAACGGCTACGTCCAATCATATTTTCCCATAAGCGTGACTGAGATTCATGTATTCCCATAGAAGTACCTTCAGCTAAAGGAGTCCCTCCGAGCTTAGCGTCAATGTTCTGCTCGTAAAGAGCATGTCCGCCTTCGTGTAAAGAACTGAATATCGCACTTGTTACATCATCTTGTAAATAATGTGTCGTTATCCGAACATCTCCAATGTTCAGTCCCGTAGCAAACGGATGTACACTCTCATCTTGACGTCCTGCTTGAAAGTCATATCCCATCTGTTCAAGAATGAAGAGGCCGAACTTCTCTTGTTGATCGATCTCAAATATTTGCTGTAGGAATCCATTGTCCGGTTGGTACTCAGACGCGTGAATTTTCTCAACTAGTGGCAATAATCGGCTACGTAATTGATTAAACAATTTATCTAATTTCGCAACGGTCATATCCGGTTCATACATATCAATGAGCGTATCGTATCTTGTTCCCTTGACTCCCCAATAGTCGATAAACTCTTGCTTCATGGCAACAATCTTACTCAAATAAGGTTCAAATCCAGCAAAATCGCTTGTTTCCTTTGCATCTTCCCATAGGGTTTGCGAATGAGCTGTTAATACGGAGTACTCTTGGAACTTTTCCGCTGGAATAAGCTTGTTTCGATCAAAGTCATTTTTACAATCTTTCACGATTTTAAGATCTATTTCATCCAGCTGTTCTGCAATTTCTGGTTTTGTAAAATATTCCAGATAGTTTCCCATCTCATCTGAGATTTGTAACTTAAACATTTCTGTATCTAACATTCCAATGGCCTCTGAGCGAAATTCAGCACCTTTACGGGGAGCACCCGTCCGTAGATCCCATTGCATTAAAGCTACAGCTTCATAATATCCTCTAATTTTACGAACTAACTCCCGGAATTGTTCTAATTTCATTTTTACTTGATCTTCCATTATGTGATCCACCTCACGAAAAAAATTATTGTTTCCTCTTGATGATACTTTTTAAGAAAAGTATAATCAACTTCTAAGAACGAAAATCGTTAAAATAAAAAGGAGGAAGAGGTCCCCCATGAATCACATTACTGAAGTATTAGAACACAATCGTCATTTTGTTGAGAACAAAGAGTACGAAGCCTATCGTACTAACAAATTCCCTGAGAAGAGAATCGTTGTTATCACTTGTATGGATACTCGCCTCACCGAATTACTTCCTAAAGCAATGAATTTCAAGAATGGTGACGTCAAACTCATCAAAAATGCAGGGGCTATTATTTCACAACCTTTCGGTAGTGTTATGCGTAGTGTGTTGGTTGCAATATATGAGCTTCAAGCAGATGAAGTCTTTGTCGTTGGTCACATGGATTGTGGTATGGCATCTTTGAACGCAGACCATATGATTGGACTCATTAAAGACCGTGGTGTCTCAGAAACCGTATTATCAACATTAGAGAATTCAGGAATCAAGTTAACGAAATGGCTACGTGGTTTTGATAATGAAAAAGAAGGCGTCATGGGTACCGTTGACATTATTAAAAATCACCCACTTCTACCTCCAAATATACCTGTTCACGGTATGATTATCGATCCAAATAATGGCGCTCTAGAGCTTATTGTAGATGGATACCTAACTGAATAATACACACTCACAAATTAGAAGCGGTGATACCGTCATTTTTCAAGGACGGTACCCGCTATATTTTAAACGAAGCGCGGATGACATCATCCGTGTCTTTTTTATATGCAATAACAGTTTGGTTGCCAAACCATACAGTTTAAGTGTACACTTCTTATCAGTGAAAAATTCATGATTAGGAGATATGCTCGTATGAATACACTTTCCTATGCACTCCTTGCTTTTCTTGCCCGGGAGCAGTCTTCAGGATATAATCTCATGCTTAATCTTCAACCTTTTTGGCCAGCGAAACATAGTCAGATTTACCCTCTCCTGTCGCAAATGGAGTCCGAAGAATACCTAACTTCATGTTGGATCGTACAATGTGAGAAACCAGACAAGAAGCTTTATACTATCACGGAGAAAGGTATATCAAAGCTCAAAGAATGGTTGTACTTACCTCTTACAGATCCCATCACACGAGATGAATTATCTATGAAAACATTCTGTATGTGGTTAACGGATTTAGAGAATGCTATGGATATGATTAAAAAAAGAAAAATCCATTTGGAAACCAAATTAGAGAAATTCAATCATAAAATAGGGGATAGAACGTTAGATACTCTGGAATTCGGAACACCTGAATTTTATGATTACATGTTACTCCAGAAAGGGATTCATACGGTAAGAGGTAATCTTGAATGGACGAATATGATGTTGGAAATACTTCATGTGCAACAAATTAAAACAAATCTAAATAATTAATTTGATTAATTATGAAACTTTAAATCTTTTAATACGTAGAGAATAATAGTTTCAACAAAATAAATATACAATACACTTAGGGGGATTATAACTTAATGAAGAAATGGCTTATGACAGTTATGGCATTTACTCTTATCTTTGCTACCGTTGCTCCGTCTACTAGCGTTGATGCGCGTCGTGGTGGTGGATATAAATCTAGTCCGAAATCATTTACGACTACACCGAAGAAATCAACTACGAACGATAATGTATCGAAATCTACAACAAGTAACAATAAATCTACAGCTGCAGGCACAACAGCGAAACGCGGATTCTTTAGCGGTGGTGGATTGATGAAAGGTCTAATGTTTGGTGGATTAGCTGGTATGTTGTTCGGTGGTATGTTCGGGAACATGGGATTCATGGGTAATTTCTTTGGACTAATCATTAACTTGCTTGCGGTTGTTGTTCTAATCTCTCTTGTCATGGCAGGATACAGAGCTTACAAGAACCGACGTAAACCAGATCCACGTGACGGAAGGTACTAATTGATATGGTTCTAACAATGGATGAAATTATAAATGCGATTTGCCTACACATAGCTGAACGCAAAGCTGTACGTCCTACAGATGTACTGGTTGAACTCAGTTGGGATGAAGAAGATGGTTATACCGCTGAAGTATGGGTGCAAGGTCGTAGTCAATTTCTAGTGGAGTCTAACATGATTGAAGCGATTCTTCGCTACCTACAAAGCGAATACAATATTCGTGCTTATCGCGAACAAGTAACGTTAGAACTCGATGAAGAAATTACGGCTAATGTAATTACAGACTAATATCACAAGCATAAACGGCCTCGCCGTCCTTTAGCGGCGAAGGAACGTTTAGCGTTGAAATATAAGACTATTTATAAGCCGAAATACTTATAAATTCTTATATTTTAGATAAGGGGTTGTCCTGCCATTTCAACATGGCTTTGGACAACCCCTTTTTCATATAGATCATACGCTATGTACGCTATGGCATTTCACGATTTCTCCGACGTTTAGACGTTTATTCGAAAATTTCAACACATAATAATCAACCACGATGATGATGCCCCCTACACAGATGGTAATATCGAGAGGGCTAGTCAAAGAGAAGGACAATATGCCATCCGAAATGAAGGATAGAACAATAGATTAAAATGTTTTAATTGAATTGAATTGAACAAACACCCGATGCAATATTGATCAGATTCGATGGTGCTAAAGGAAATATCCTGCCCCAAAAAACAAACCAGGCTCCTTTATTCTCAATTTTCCCCATCCACTCTGAACTCACTTTGCTAATTAGTAGACCCTGAAACCAGAAACGTGAGGCTAAGAATACGACAACACCACCTAAAAGACTGGTCACCCAACTCCATATGAAACCGTAGAACAGTCCGAACAGGGTGATATTCACTGAGATTACTAGGATCAGTGGAATAACAGTAAACATATTCTGAAGTATCATAATTACGAACATAAGGAACAAGATATACAGCATATTTTCATTCGCAACTTCACGGATCGTATCTATATCCACTTTTAACAAAAAATCCAATGCATCGGAATAACATAGCAAGAGTATTGTGATAACGCTCAAAGCTGCAAATGAAACAATTCTTGCTTTCTTCTTAATGGGTATTCACCTTGACTTTCCTTAATTATATTTTCGATCCGTTTTCAACCTCATACTGTCTCTATCTATTTATTGTGGGTAGGATAGCAACAAAACATTCTATCACTTTATTCTTCTTTATACCAGATTATGAGGCGTTTCCTTTCCATCTTTCAATGTGAATATCTACAGATCACGATCGTCATGTTAGCGCAAGGAGTTACATTCTTACTCTATAGGCACCTCTCCCCTACCCCCTAAATATAGTGTAGAGAAAGGGTGTGATGGGCTTGGGAAAAAATAATGAACAAGAGCAATGGGCTA
Organism: Paenibacillus sp. Y301; assembly: GCF_059445505.1. Taxonomy (NCBI): domain Bacteria; kingdom Bacillati; phylum Bacillota; class Bacilli; order Caryophanales; family Paenibacillaceae; genus Paenibacillus; species Paenibacillus sp. Y301. Next base: position 179,853 of record NZ_JCAIUL010000009.1, read on the forward strand.
TCTTTTTAGCTGCGATCTGCGGACAGACCTATGCACAATTTGCAAACCTAGATGGGTTGTTCGTTGTTCCATCAGATTATTGGGTCACTGATACCATTCAAGCGAAATCCATCACCCATGTATGGGAACGCTTTGGGTTTATTCTGGAATCCCCACAGGAGATTATCATTGCCTTTAGGGGAACTAGCTCGAGGCCCAACTGGATCTCTAACATCAACGCCTCCCAAAGGAAGTTCCAATATATTAAAGAAGATTGTCTTACCCATCGCGGATTTACAGACATCTATTCCTCAGCTCGCGATGAGATCATCTCCACAGTTACTACGCTGTCTCCTGACAAAACGTTATATATTACAGGTCACAGCCTCGGTGCAGCACTAGCGACATTATGTGCTGTTGATATTGCAGCAAATACGCCTCACATTTCACCAAATTTGATTACATATGGCTCTCCACGCGTAGGTGACCCTACCTTCTCTAAAACGATCTCAAAGTACGTTCAGAATAGCCAACGGTTTGCGAATATATTTGACCTCGTAACCTATGCTCCTCCATCCGTCTACAAGTTGCCCAAGCGGGAAAAAAGGTATTATTACCGTCATGTCCAGACCCTCTCTTCCCTATCTTTCCAGAATGGATCTGTTGGCATTAATCATATGATTGGGAGCTATTTCGCAGATCTTTCCAAACTCCAGCCAGAATTTACGGAACAGTTATGTGTAACGAATCCTGGATTCTGTCCGGTCATTATAACAACGGAATCATTGGAGTAACTTTATATAGATTTATGTTCAATTTAGCAGGTAAAGTGTTGATTTAAGTATCGTAATTCCGTTGACAATATCTTGTCACACAGTTATATTGAATCTTATTAAAAATAATTTAATAAGTTATTTCGGTATTTCAGACCAGTTAGGAGTTACTCTCATTGAACAAAAAGTCATGGAAGTTTGATAGGAAATACACTTTACAATTAGCAACTATATTTTTAGGTTTTATCATTTTTGGGATCTCGGAGAATATTAAAGGTCCTGCTATTCCACGGATCCAATATGATTTCAATCTAAACGAAATGCAACTGGGTACGTTATTATCGCTTAATGCACTCGGTTATCTCATTGCCTGTTCCTTTACAGCTCTACTAACACGTAAAATCGGGATTAAAGCCGTCACCATGGTTGCCTTTGGATCCATGATGGTATCCGGTATTCTGATCTTTGTATCACGCACTTATCCTATTTTTTCTTCATCATATTTCATTATGTATATCGGCAATGGCATGCTAGAAATATCATTAGCTATACTCGGCGCACAGATTTTTGTAAAGAATACCGGTACGATGATGAATCTTTCGCATTTCTTTTACGGGTTGAGTTCAACCGTTGCCCCTATGATAGCTTCAGGATTGATGGCTGTCACAGTGTATGGTCATCTGGTAGACTGGCGTGGAATGTATCTCATCATGCTCCTTTTGTCGATCTTGCCGATGATTCCTGCCTTCTTGGGGACCTTTCCAGGAGATGACATAACGCAGGCAGAGAGAACTCCAGTGAAGGTACTGTTGCGTGATCCTGCTCTTTGGCTCCTTGTCCTGATCCTATCCTTTGGGGTTGTATCTGAACTCGCAGTGGGAGGATGGTTAGTTAATTTTCTGCAGAAGGCATATGGTTGGAATAACGTCTCGGCATCCGGGATGCTCTCTGCATTCTTTTTCTGCTTCTCAGCTGCAAGATTGTTGTTGGGACCCGTTACAGATAAAATAGGCTTCACATTGTCCCTTATCCTTGCTTCGGCCTTTTCGGCGATATGTACCTTTATTGCGATTGTGGGTGGAGAATCGGTCTCATTTCTATTCGCTGGCGCTGGACTCGGAATTGCCTTGATTTACCCTACCGTTATGGCCTTCATTTCCAAAAGATATCCTAATGATAGTGATAGTGCCATTACGTTTACAGTAACGATGATGGGCATTGGTAGTGTTATCGGAAATTATCTAATCGGCTTCATTACTAACAATGTAAGAGAAATTTTCGGAGTTGATTCTGAACTGGGCCTGTTACGCGGACTTCAGGCGGGTTATGGCTTCATTGGATTATGCGCACTTCTATGTGCTTTTTCTGGAATGGCATTATATAAATATTTAAAAGCTCGTAATGAATTAGTGTAAAAAAGGAGATAAACCATTCTCGCTCGTAAGCGATGATGATTTATCTCTTTTTGTGTACACACAGTTAAGTTATGAAATTACACATTTAAGATGAGCTGTAAACTTATTAGAGAGTTGTGCGTTGTATGTGTGGAGGAGGCAGACATGGCGAAAGAAACAATGAATGAATTTCTTCAGCAGGTAGGAACTATTTTATATAGATACTTAAGAAAACGCGGAATTACCCATGAGGATGCAGAAGATATCATGCAAGATACGTGTTATAAATTTTTATTACATAAGGATGGGATTCCATCAGATAAAGTCATGAGTTGGCTATTTCGTGTTGCTACAAATCAATTCTACGATCTGAAGCGAAAGGATACGCGTCATCCCACAATAGATGTTGATGATGTCCCTCTACTCTCTTTGACTAACCTTCCAGAAATCAGCATCCTACAAAAGGAAAAATCAAGGAATATCAGAGATACGCTTGAAACACTATCTGAATTTCACCAAGAAATGTTAATCCTTAAATTCGAGTTAGACTTGTCTTACAAAAGTATCTCATCGTTATTAAATAAGAATGAGAATACACTGAAAACGCATGTCGCACGTGCAAAGGAAAGATTCATAAAAAACTTCAAGGAGGATCTTTAATATGGACGAGGATCTGAATCATTTCTCATTTGATGAGAAACAAGCTAAAAAAATAATGAGGAAAGCAAAGCTACTGTCCACATTGAAAATGATTGGAGTCACCGTGATCATAACCCCCATTGTGTTGGTGTTATTATGGTATGGGTTCAGGACGTTGTCCCTCAATCAAGCACAAAAAACAATGAACGAAATAGTTATGTTTAATGAAATTAGTGCACCGAATATTCATATTAGTCATCAAACATACGACAACAATTGGTTTGGAGGAAAAATAGAAGCTAAAACCTATAAGTGGATTGGCGGAACCCCATATATTTGGGAATCCGTCGAAAGAAGGTACACATTATTGGGTCGCTCATCACGAATATATGGTTCACACGGATCCATTCCGTTAGATATACCATCAGAATCAAACCAATACCACCGATTTAATGCTGATACGGGTGATCGAGAGATGATCTTTTACCATCCTGAAGTTTCGTATGATACTTATAAAAACAGTATTAGAAATCTAAATCAAATGGATGACAATACATTAGTAGAGCTTGGATTATCATTCGATAAAGCATATACTTATACTGAGATCCAACGCCTACTTCCTTCTCAGGTAGACATCGTTTGGTGGTGGGTCGACGCCTACACAAAAGAATATTTAAATTATATGAAGCAAGTAAAGCTCATATTTTCTGCGGATGGTATGCTCATGTATGGGTTTCATTCAGAACAATTTGAGATAACCGGCGGAATGGACACTTTTATGACAAGTGTTGAACAGTTACGTGCCAGTAAGAGTTTCAAATGGGAAGCTGACCAAATCCATGAATCATTAGCGGGGGATAATAACATATTAGAACCAAATGATGTGAAAATTATTGGTACAGTTGTAACAGGGACAGCAGAACAATTAAAACAATTACAAGGGCAACCATTTATAAAAGCCTCTACATTTGGAGTAATATCTGACAAAAGAGTCATTCCTAACTAAATTCCTACCAACATTTTATGCTTTACAGAAGAAGTAATTGGGTAATATTCACTGATGAATGGGTGCACTTAACATGCACTTCAAAGCTAAGGGGGCAGTAGATGTATGAGAATTTATGCGTTGCCAATGATATGTCTAGTGATAATAGTAACTTTATTATCTGCTTGTGGAACAAGAACATATATAGAAGTATTTAAGGATAATCATCCTAACGCCGAAATATTACATGAAATAAAGACAGATAAGGGACTCGTCGTTATATTCAGTGAGAAACAGAACGTTGGTGCCGCCGTGTTATCACCCGAGGGTAATAGCTGGTCCATTACTAGTTCCAATGAATTTACTTCTGATGACGGGATTACCTTTGGCATTGTAAATAAAGGAGCAGATGACGAAATTTTATTCGGACAAATAAAAGACTTCAACATTGTGAAAGTGCAATTAAAGAAAGATAACGGCGATGTGATTGAAGCTACTTTACTTGGACCGAACCAACCCTTTTGGTATTTGAAATGGAAATACGATAACGCCGAATTAATTGGTTTATCTAAAGAGGGTACTATACTATATCAATCGAGCTTTCAAAAATAATAGATGCCGCACATACTCAATCGAAAACAAACAAGACGCTAGCGAATTGCTAGTGTCCTGTTTGTTAACTACAACCTTCACATATCAAATTAATCAACGGGTATCTCTATCACTTTATTGTAAACTTTCATATAGTGCATACCTTCTATTAATAGTTCCTCTGGTTGAATGGGTGTATCAAATAATAAAGTACGTTCCTTCAATATACTTCCGTCTTGTTGCTCTACATTTTTTTGGTTTATTGTTGTATTTAGTGGCGTTATCTCATCTTTTGTTGCTATAGATACACCGTCAAGCATGACATCATCATCTGTAGCGATCGTTATTTCTAATCCTTGTGATGTCTTTGACACATCCTTTACCCATAATTTTTTACCTTCTAGTATATATGGTTCATTGCCCATCGAAGCGAGGGACAGCTTTTCTTCTAGCTTTTGGTATCCAATAAACTCTTTAAAAACTAATTCAAGTGAATGTAACTCTTTGGGCAATGTATCATAGCGGATATCAAATGTTCTCCTACCTAGTGAAGATTGCGTGCCGCTACCCATTAATTCAATTGGTGTTCCATTAGCAATTAATTCTATTCCTTCATAAGTAGTATCCCCTCTATCAAAGTTTGCGACATTCATGGATCCCTCGATCATTGTCATTGTTGGTGTAGCTGTTATCGACTTGAATGTTATCGTACCTTTATCAACTTTAACCTTCTTATTGAGAGACTTTTTAATCTGAGTTTGCATAGCCTTATTTGGATTATAAGGAAAAGTAATCGTCCCTTCTGACATCTGACCGTTCTGTAGGGACTGCCAAAAGTGCACCGTTAATTTTTTTGCAAACGGACTTACACTATCGAACGACAATGTTCCTTTGATCTCCGTATGATTCTCATTAATTAATGATTCGCCACCTCCTACATTTGAATCCGTTAAAAACCCACTTATGTTTAAAGGTCTAAACAGGTCAACATTGTGCTCCTCTAGCCCATTTGAATTGGTTAGTGTGTAGTACATGATGAATTGATTGGCGTCCGATATGATACCGTTAATGATAAGATCTGTACCGTCTTCTAACGTTGTTTTTTTATCTATCATTTGACCCATACCTTCATCGTTTAGTTGTTGTAATGTGCCATGAATTACGTCATCAAACCCTAAAAGTTTCTTGCCATAATAAGCAAAAGCATTGTAGTTATTTCCGGTTATCACGGTGACCAACAATACGACTGCTGCGATCTTCCATATCGGGGCTATTCGTTTCGATCTTTTGGGTGTAGCTGTGTTTAAAGCATTTTTTAATCTCATTTCTAATTCTTCTGGTGCTATTATGGCATCCACACGTAATTTCTCTTCAGCTAATTGTTCCTCAACTGTTTTCATCTACATCCCCCCTGTAATGATCTCTTAGAATTTTCAACCCTTGAAACACCCTTGACTTAACGGTCCCAATCGATACATTTGTCATCTCAGCTATGGTCTGATAGTCGAAATCATGAAAGTATTTTAGTTGAATCGCTTCTTTTTGATACTCATTGACAAGTAATAGCATGGCTTGTATATCCATCTGTTGATCACTATTACGGTAAGGATCGATAATCGGGGCATTGTCTATTCCCTTCTCATTCGTAGCATTCCAATCATCAAATAACACCAGCTTGTTCCGCTTAAGAAGATAACTTTTACAACGATTCACCAAGATGGTCTTACTCCAACTGTAAAAAGCCTCTTCTTTCTTAAGCTGATCGATATTTTCGTATAATTTTACGATCATTTCCTCCATTACATCCATCGCATCATGTGCATTCCCCGTATAGGTGAGAGCAAGCCTATAATAATCGTCTTTCTCAGCCATAATGAGTTGAAGTAGTGCTTCTTTATTTCCCCTTTTTGCCTTTTTCACCAACCGAACGACATTCATTTCTTCACCTCTCTCCCCTATAAGAGTAATGACCCTAGTAAAAAGTTCATTTTTCTTCAAAAATAAATATATTCCATTGCTAGTGTTCCCATTCACGAAAAAAAAAGCACTAGCCATGGGCGAGACAACTGAAAAACCTGTTCGTTACGAATCTGTAAAAGTGGCAAAATAGATAAAGGCGAATTTTCACTCCATTTCGAGTAAGAATTCACCTTTATTTATGTATATTCTCATGCTTTTTACTAATATTCTTTTGAGATTGACTGAGGTTGAGGAATTGTTGGTTTGGAATCATCCGAGTCTCACCTAGAATTAATACATTTATTATACAGCAAAGCAAAACAGGACACCCTTCCTCGATCTTTTCGAGGAAGGGTGTCCTGAAATGGAGTTCTCATGGCCTTCTAAAAGACCTTTATAAATTAAAAACATTAGAGGAGTGTAGCGAAGGGGAAATTTGAAACTGTAGGAGCGATAGCGACCGCCTTTGTCTCCGGATTTCATCCGCTAACAGCGGTACAATTCAAGAAATATGGAGACAACAGCGGCCGAAAGTTCAAATATTCCTCGTAGCTACAACTGACTCCTTAGATGTATAGGTCTCAATTTAGTAGGGTCTTTTTCAGTGGCCTCGCCAAGGCTAGTGCCCTTCATAACGAATACATATCTCTACTTCTCGTTCAAATACACAGCCTTACCTGTTTGTGCAGATTCATAGATAGCTTCTAGTATTAAAGAAACAACATAGGCCTGTTCAGGAGTTACAACCGGGTCCTTATCCTGTTCGATCGCTTCAATCCACATTCTCAATTCTATATCAGGTGCACTCTCTGCATTTCCTTCATAGTAGGCAACACCACCTGCACCAAGTTCAATGTCATTTGTGTACAGACGGCTATATTTCTCTCCGTTAATACGAAGTCCATTCTTCATATCGGCGCCTGCTTCAGTCCCACTTAAGCTACACTTGGCTTCATCCACATCAAGTGAATTGAGCGCCCAGCTTGCTTCCAGCATAATCGTTGCCCCATTCTCCATCACAATCATCCCAAATGCCGAATCCTCAACGGTGAATTTCTTCGGATCCCATGGTCCCCAAGCATTCGCAGCATCTTCCTTTTGAGAAAGTTCATGATATTTAGTGCCTAGAACGATTTGGGGCTTATAGTTATCCATCATCCATAGAGTTAGATCCAGCGCATGGGTTCCGATATCAATAAGAGGGCCCCCCCCTTGTTTCTCCTCATCGAGGAAAACTCCCCATGTTGGTACAGCTCTTCGTCTGATTGCATGTGCCTTTGCATAGTAGATATGACCAAGATCCCCTGATTCACATACTTTTTTCAAATACAAGCTGTCTTCCCTATATCGATTGTCATATCCTATCGTTAGTTTCTTACCTGTACGTTTGGCGGCTTCGACCATTCTCTTGGCATCTGCTGCTGTCTTGGCCATTGGCTTTTCACACATAACGTGCTTTCCAGCTTCTAGCGCAGCAATAGAAATATCCGCATGAGCGTCATTAGGCGTAAGAACATGAATAATATCAATAGAACTATCTTTTAGCAATTCTTCATAATCCGTATAGATCACAGCGTTATCACTTCCGTATTTACTCGCTGCTTCTTCAGCCCGCTCTTTAATAATATCGCAAAAGGCAACAAGCTCTACCTTGCTTTGCTTACTTAGACTTGGAAGATGTTTACCATTTGCAATTCCACCACAACCGATGATTCCTACACGAAACACTTTACTCATATCATTTCACCCTCGCTTCTAATTTTTAATTGATTTGCTTCACAAGTCGATAATTTCCTGGTGTCATACCAAACCTTTTGCGAAAAACAGTATGCAAGTACGTAGCGTTCGTAAACCCTTCTGATTGCGCGATTTGCTCTATGGGATCACTACTTTCTTCAAGCTTGCGACAAACCCCTTGTAATCGTATGTCTTCCAGAACTCGGCTGAAGGATCTTTCTGCATTAACATGCTTAAATACGCGTTGTAACTGCCTAGAACTAATATTCAGCTTTTCTGCTACATTCTCTAAGGTAACCGTTCCAGAATGATTCGCCTCAATATACTGAATAGCGTAATGATATCGATAAGTTAACATATCTCTGACTGGTGCTTCTGTAACCAACTCATCCGAATCATAAGCTCTTACTGCCTTCAATAAAATACTGATGACGAGATGCTTAATAGAGGTATAGTATCCCGTCAACTTCCCATCACAAGCTTCATAAGCTTCAAGAAAACACTTCATCGCTCTGTGATAATCTTGTGCGGGTATCGGCGGTAGTTGCCTTAGCTTCTCAACACAGGCTTCGGCTTCAACAACCTCCCAAGGATCTACTTCATCCCTGATCTTGTCTTGAATATCAACATGTAGACACAGTTCTTCCATCGATTCTTCTGAATCCGCCTCTTGACGATGCATAACACCCGGTCCAGTTAAATAGAACATTCCCTCCGATAGAGGATAGCTTAGATCGCCAAGGATGACTTCACCCTTTCCTCGTGGAATAAAATGAAATTCAAATTCGGAATGATTATGGAAATCAATGATTTTTCCCGGTGGAAAGGACGTCAAATGAAAAGTAAGAACTGTAATCTCGTAATGACCCCAAGAAATCGAAATATCCAATCTTTCAAGCATATCCGGCTTCTCAAACATCATCTCATATGGAAAGTGACTCAACGTTAAATCCTCCTAAACAAGTTCAGTTAACCGAATAACACGACTTTCTTTAGCCGAGCGATTCGCTGCTTCCATTAATCGCGTAAGCTCTACAGCCATTTTAAGATTTTCGATTGCGAGTGTATTATCTTTAATATGATTAACCCATTGATGGAATGCGCTTTCACGATTAGTATGTAGAGGAATTTCTGTCCAGTCTTGTTCACTATCCGTTGACTTGTTGGATCTGAGAAGAAGCTTATCCTCTGGCGTGCCGTATAGAAGAGTCCCCTCGGTCCCATGAACTTCAATGGTAAACGGTGAATGACTATTGACGAAGCCAGCTTCCACTACACCAATCGCTCCCGAATCTGTAAATAGTGTTACTACTGCATTATCTTCCACTTCCTTACCTGTGACATAACCAAAATTTGCACTTACACCGGTCACATCTTGACCTAAGAAAAGCTTCGTTAAATACATGGGGTGGCATCCTAAGTCAATTAAAGCTCCCCCCGCGCATTGCTCCAGACTAAAGAAATGATCAGGAAGCCAGTTGGAAATAGCACCATTGTGGGATAAGCGAACTCTAACGTAAGTAATCTCTCCGAGTAACCCTTGATTTAAAATGTCTTGTATGGTTAATGTGTATCCATCATTTAAACGAGGTAAGGAGATTGTAAATTTCACTTCATTCTGGGCAACCTCTGTCATAATCTCATTGACCTCTTGTAGTGTTGGGGCAATAACCTTTTCTGTGAAGATATGTTTACCCGCTTTGGCAGCAGCAACCAGAACATCTCTATGCATGTTGGTTGGAGCATCTACAATGACGGCATCTATATCCTTTTGTGCAAATAACTCATCAAGCGAATGGTAAAATGGGACATTTAAGCTGTCAGCAGCCGTTTGCCCACGTTCATGATCTTCGTCCCATACAGCAGTAATAACGGTATCCTCATGTTCTTGAGCTTGCTTCGTGTAATCCCAAGCATGTACATGCCAAAAGCTGATCTTCCCTATTCTAATGGTCATTTACTTGCGCCTCCATTATATGTTATTCTGACATCTAACTATAAAGTATCATATAACAAGCACCATTATTAGTAGGTAAATACGACATTATGTATGCAATATTACGACATGAATGATATAATAAAATATATATATTTCCAGATGGTACAGTTATCACCACTAACACTTAATCTTGTACATGTGAGAATTTATCAGAATAAAAAAACCCTCAATTCTCGGAGATCAATCCGGACTAATGAAGGTTCTTCGTATGGAAATCTATACGTGCTTAGCAGCAACGTTACCTAGTCGTTTAACCGTAACTAGACAGACTATAGGCATGACAGTACTTATCACTAGCCCAGTACGCCAACACCTTTGTTAAAAATTGAATTGTGAGGGATATAATTAGGCAATAGATATGATAAGTTGTGATCCGTCCATAAGCTATAATTAATGGAGCTGTTATTAACGTTGCTATCCCTAACACAGCCATGCCCAGAGAATCCCATAATAAGAATAATGTAAACCTTTTCCCCAATGACTTAAAGAAAGATGATCTATACTTTACTAAACAATCCATGAACCCTTTCTGCCATCTTGTTTTCTGTTTAAATAGGTCCCTTACATTCTCAGGGATCTCCGTATAACATTCCGCTTTAGGGATAAACACCATGATGTACCCCTCATTAGACATGTTTATATACCTCTGTATATTTAGCGTAATTTCCATATCTTCTCCGAGTGTTTTCTTATAACCTCCAATTTCATATAATACATTTAATCGAAAAGCTCCAAATGCACCTGACACGATCGACATGACATTTAACTCGGATTGTGTAAACTTACGGATATAGAATGAGGTTAGATATTCAGTTAATTGATACTTTAATAAAAAGTTCCCCTTAAAGTTTGGAATCCCTTTGCTGTCAAACATCTGCCCAACATGAACCATTCCACCCGCTGCGATAACCTTCTTATTATGAAATTGTTCATTAATGTGTATCAAAGCATTGGATTCTAATATGCTGTCTGCATCTAATGTAATTACTACCTCACCTGTTGCGTAATCTCCTCCAGCATTTAAGGAATCCGCTTTACCACCATTGGCCTTGTCTATTACAATCATATTCGTGAATTTTTTAGAACGGTATATTTCTATAACAGAGGTGTATTGCAGTTGAGATTTAGGAGTAGTTTCATTGTCTGGTGCGAGATCTAGTAATGAAGTAAGTACAGCGAGTGTGTGATCTGAAGATCCATCATTAATAAAAATAGCTTCGTAATTATCGTATTTCAATGAGTTCAGACCCTCTACACAACTTATTATGACACTTTCTTCATTGTACGCTGGAATGAGTATAGTCATCTTAATCTCATCTAAATATGGATTAACTGATCTATGTTTGCTGCTATTAGTAGAGATTACCGGTATCACCAAATACATCAATTGAAAACCTATGACGAGTACAAAAAGTAAGATCCCGATCATCATACCTATACTCATTTATTATTCCTCTCTCACATAATATCTCACATAGTCAATTAGCATTGCATTAGGAAATGTCGTGTATTTATTCGGTTCGCCTACCCAATCACCTCCTACTCCTGCATTAATGTATAGATACATGGCTTCTTGTGGTATTAGTTTCTTACCTGTGAATATAACTTTACCATCTAATGTGTATACGATTTTGCTGGGTGTCCATTCGATTCCGTAAACGTGATAATCCTTTGTTAAGTCTACCGTTGTCGTCATGTTGTATTCTCTAACGTGTTTGTCTTGCCTCTCATCGTGTACAACGTTCCAGAGTTCATTAGGATTCTGACCAATAATTTCAGCAATATCAATTTCAGGAAATAACCTACCATTTGACGGTAACATCCATATAGCGGGTATGAACCCTGTCCCCTTCGGAAACATAGCTCTAATTTCAAACTTTCCGTACAAAAAATGAGCTTTCGTTTTTGTAATTAAGGCTCCTGATGTATAGGCAAATTTGCCTGACTTTTGTTTAAGAATACTTATTTTTAACTTTCCATTCACAATACTGATATTCTCGGGTTTATAATGCTGACTTCTGTTCCCATATCCATTGGCATCATCTAAGAGAGTCCACTTGTTGGTTGATAATGCATCAAATTCATCATTCCAATCCAGTACCCATTTTTTCTTTTCATTAGATGTAGACCTTCTTAGCACGTTCTTTACCTCTTGTTTCTTAACTAGGGAATTCCCACCCATTTCGTTCAAAAATACTTTACTGTCACTATCCATATTAGGTAAATTAGCAATGGGAACTGATGCTTCATTAATCGAAGTCATGAAATAAATGCAGTAGATGCCCGCAAATGAAGTGCATAGAATTATAGAAAAAAATATGACCCATATTCTTCTTCTTAACATGCCCATCAACCATTTCAGTGCGCAAAGCTAGTCTTTTATATTAGAGTTTTCTAGCATCACCAAAAGACACTGTAAAGTGCCGTATGGAGAGCACTTTAACGCTAGCTCTTTCAGCACAACTACAAATCGGGTCACACCGAATATAGTAATTTTTTTACATTAAAACCAAAAGGACACTAGCGATATGCGAGGCCACTGAAAAAGTCCACACATTGTGCAGGATGCTGCTACGATAACGGATTGTCCTTACGATCGCTGTTGCCCTCAAATTTCTTGATTTGTATAACCCCTATAGCGGTTGAAATCCGATGGCAAAGGCGAACGCTTACGCTTCTTCAGAACAATTCCGTTCTCTTCGCTACTTCGAACTTAATATATTATTCTGGTTTTCAGGCATTCCTCACACAATCTATTTGTGCGGAAGATGCCTGTCTGATGACAGAAAGAAAGTAAAATAGAGCGTAAAGAAAGGCGACCTTCCGTTCATAAATCGAACGAAAAGTCGCCTATTTTATCTTACATGTTCACTTGAGAATAAAACCGAAAGTTTTTCAGTGGCTCGATATGCTAGTGCCCTTTTTTTGTAACAGATTTTATGTCTTACTACCTCTTAACATAAAAGCGATCTTCAACCATGTTATGCTCTGGCAAGCTTAATAAATTCTACGAATAACATAACCATCGCCGTAAATATTCCTACTGAATTGATTACGGTCAATGCGTTCGGATAACTTTCCATATGGAATTGAGATATTAAGGCCACCGTCCACACTACACTGAAAAACAGTGAAAACATACCCGTAAACGCCTCAACATTGACACGTCTACTCTTGTAAAAGAATAGTACAAGACTAACGAAAGTATAAGCAATATAAATGATGAGCTCTATGGAAGTAATAACTATTGCTTCTCCTGATGCGAACCAGTGCATTAATGCGTACTGAATAGCGAGACATAGAAACACTAACCGACTAAATGAAACTTTGTCCAGGCTCATAGGTTAACTCCCTTACATTAAAGTAAATAGCACTACATGATAACGCTTACATTATACTTTTTATTTATGTTATTCACTGTGACATTCATCCGTCATATATTAAAAGCAGCCAAGAAATCATCATCAAGGCTGCTTAGTTTGTATTATTTTATTGAATATAGCATCTGTACCTTACGATAACGCCAACATTGCGTTCATATCTTCCTCAGCAGTAGTAATTAACTTCAATCCAAATGTCTCTACCAACACATCCAACACGCCAGGTGAGATGAACTCTGGTGGTTTCGGTCCGATCCGAATGTCTTGAATACCAAGGCTGAACAAGCCCAAAAGAATGGCAACTGCCTTTTGCTCAAACCAAGACAACACGATACTGACAGGTAACTCGTTCACGGTACACTCAAAAGCTTCAGCCAAGGCTAGAGCTATTTTTACAGTAGAACCAGAATTGTTGCATTGTCCAAGGTCAATATAACGTGGAATGCCCGTGTCACCGACCGTGCCATATTCTACATCATTAAAGCGGAATTTCCCGCAAGAAGTGGTTAAAATGACTGTATCATTCGGCAGAGAAGTCGCTAAATCACGATAATAGTTACCTCCTTGACCCGGTGCATCGCAGCCTGCAATGACGAAGAAGCGACGGATATGCCCATCCTTGACTGCTTGAATGATCTCGGGAGCGAGTCCGATCACGGTCTCATGATGATAGCCGGTCGTGAGTACCAACTCTGACTCTACATCTGCCGCAGGGAGTGACAACGCACGTTCAATCAGTGGAGAGAAATCATCATTTGTAATCTTCGCAACATTTTCAAGCCCCGCTACCTCATAAGAGAAAAAGCGATCTGCATACGTACCTTTAATTGGCATGACACAGTTTGTAGTAGCGAGAATCGCCCCGGGAAATTTCTCAAATAGTCTACGCTGATCATACCAAGCTTTACCGATGTTTCCTTTTAGATGCTCATACTTCTTCAACGCAGGATATCCATGAGCTGGAAGCATTTCAGAGTGGGTATAGATATTGATCCCTTTCCCCTCCGTCTGCCGCAACAGTTCCTCCAGCGCATATAAGTTATGACCTGTCACTACAATACATTTACCTTCAATTTTATTCTGACTGACTGTAATGGGTTGCGGAATGCCAAATCGATCCGTATGCGCCTTATCCAGCACATCCATGATCCTTACGGCTGCATCTCCAACCTTCATCGCCATCTCTATATGCTCCTGCACATTAAAGTTGGAATTCGTCAAGGTCATATACAAAGCTTCATGAGTGATTCGATCTACTTCGGGATCGCTATATCCTAGCTGCCTAGCATGTGTCGCATAAGCCGCAATACCTTTCAAAGCAAAAATCATCGTATCTTGTAAACTCGCTATAGTTTCATCCTTACCACACACACCAACCACAGTACATCCACCATCCGGTGTCTGTTCACACTGGTAACAAAACATATTATTATCCCCCAATACATAGATAATTATTCCATTACTATAGCGTAACAGAGCACCAAACCTCCAAGTGTGATTACACACACAAGCTACGAATCAATTATCCATTGATGACATTCTCATCATACTTAGAACCCCAATCCAAACAACCACAATGAAAGTTTCTCTTCCCGCTCCTTCAAGTCTGATGTGTCTCTATTATATTTACCAAGGCAATGTTCAGCAGCTATGCTACCATCCAACATATACAGTACACGTTCTGCTTGAACTGCGACTTTCGCATCATGTGTTACTAGTAGTATCGTTGTCCCTGACTGATTGACATCCACTAGTATCTCCATGATTTCATTTGCAGCTTTGGAGTTCAACGCGCCTGTTGGCTCGTCACCAAAGAGAATCTCGGGCTGATTAATAAGTGCCCTACAAATGGCTGCTCTTTGCAATTGGCCACCAGATACTTGTGTTATATCACGATCTGCAAGTTCGGCAATTCCGGTTCTCTTCATTAATTTTGTAGCTCTATTATTGATGAGCCTGCGACTGCCTTTTTTCTCCCGGTATGCGGAGAGGATAATGATGCGAACAAGACTGCTTTTTTGCTTTAAATCCAGAAAGCAAAATCGCTTCTCAGAGCTGAATATGGCCAAATATAAGGTTCGAAGTGTGTGAATGTAGTGTAGAATAAAACCATAAGGAATAATTGGTAATCTCCTATTTTAATGAAACGAGGTGTATGTAGTATTCATAAGATTCCAGGTATTATTGGTGGAGTAATAAGTATACTAACTTATATCGTAGTATGTTTTTTTAATCCTTATGCAAGTTCGAGTTTTGACTCAATAATTATCTTGTTTATTATGCTATTTATTCCTGCATGTTTGGCAATATATGCTTCTAGTGTAACTAAAAATGGCTTACTCTTATTTTGCATCTTCTGGTCATCTCCAATAATTATTTATCTTTCCCTTGGAGAAGGAATATTTAATTATGTATGGGTTAACCTCATTTTCTATTTTATTAGCTATATATCGATCAAAATAAAAAAGGGCGCCTAAGCAGCCTTTTTTATTTTGACCGATATTACTAATAAACAGTTACTTGGTTGTTTTCGATATTCATCTTTTCCCTATGTAACAAGACAAGAATCAAATAGGCTCCGTATAGCACATATATAATATTTAATATTGAAACAACCTGTATTTCCTTATCCACTATATTAGCGTTCGTCATCTGGGCTAATGCATCGAACATAAAATGAAATAAGATCAAAGGAACAATATTGTGAGTCGTTTCTATAAGTAAAGCAAGAATTAGACCGATAAGAAGTGCGTTGATGATTTGTAGTACCACCTGTATGATATCATTTCCGCTAAGCGCATTTGCCATATGTAGAATACCGAAGAAAATAGAAGAAAACACGATGTAAAATACAGGACCTTTGGATTGTAACCTTTCTCTAATGATCCCTCTAAAAATCGATTCCTCCGTAAAGCCGACAAGGAAAGAAAAAATAAGGATTATTATGATTTGGGATACGCTAAGTTCTAGGTTAAAACCACCCATGATGGGCTGAACAAATACGATAATCAGCAATGGAATATAATAAAGCGTTACATTTTCTTGACGGATATCTAACTTATTGAAGCCAAATATGCTTAAAGTGCGGTCCCTTTTTCTCATGTACACCGTAACAATCACTGCCATGACGAAGAATGCACACGCTTGGGCGACCATGATCCCCGTATCCTCAAAGCCCATAATCGACGCGATCGCAGATGCCACAGATATCAATAAGGTTAACAATATGCCCAACATGATTGAGAATAATATTGGGCGTCCTTTGGCTCCATTTTCTTTCACCGACTTCTCTCCTCTTCTATAATGCATATTTTTTTTCACAATCAAAACGTAAACCTACGAACATCAAAATATCACAAAAACATATTACCTAAATTGTGGAAAAACTTCCACCTTTCAAGCTGATTTTCTTTAAGTCTTACAGCACTTCAGCAAGGGTTAACATGAATATGCAATATAAAAAGAGATACAGTGTCACTGTACCTCTTGTTTCGTTCCAACTTTTTTTTATTATTGTTACCTAACGACATCTAGAGCCATTGTAATCATATTAACAACAATGATCGAGGTATCTAAGCAATTGTTGCATTTGTCTAATACCTGCGCATTGAGAAGTTATGATTGCATTTAGAATGGGCTTTAGTGGTGGGCAAATATTGAATTGAAGGGCATTGTCTGACATTTGTACAGCACCTTCGTGATGAGGAAGCATTTCACGCACAAAATTTATATTCACGTTATTTGTAATAGGAGCTGAACCCATTCTATTAAACATCGTTTCCGCTATTCCCTTAAATCTGCTCATATAGAGAGTAAGTTCACGATCTGTATTTATTATACAGCTACATTGAGATTGTATGGCTCTCATATTCGCGATACTTTTAGTTTGTTCTGAAATAATATTCGTAGCAATGCCCTGAAGTTCAAAATTTGTTGTGTACCGTAGGATATTCCTAGACATTTTAATTGCTGCTTCATGATGAGGAATCATCTGGTTAATGAAATTATTCGAGATACTATTGGTGAGGCATACACTTGTCATATCTCTAATCATCGTATTGAGAATACTATAAAAAACATCTAAATAGGCTTGCGTCACATGACTTAGTTTACATGTTCTATTCATTAGGCTTTAATCTCCTTTTTTGAATAGTCTATGTGAACCCGTAGGATCATGTGTCTTAACTACATAACTGTATTAATTCCTCTTCCATCCATGTTCGACTAAGCTCTAATTGGCTAAGATCATTAACCAGTGACTGCACCTGTTCATGCAACACTTCAGGTTGATCTGTACCCTTAAGGTAACGACTCATAAAATGAAGGAATACATCCATTTTACGAAGACGCATGAGTACAGGGATTGCATCAACTTCCACTGGAAGGAGACCACGTCTGCTGCTAAATCCAGCACAAAATTTCCTTACGGATTCTATCTCTTCTTGATGACCAAGGAGTCCGGAGATGATGACAGCTGGCTCCATCGCCCTAACATCCAGTGTACAAAATTCGAAATCTAGTAATGCAGATACTTGATCGACATTATTCCCATGTACCAATAAGTTAGATACGTTAAGATCACCATGTACAAGCTGATGCGGTAGCTCCTCTAGACCTACAAGCACATCACAGATCTCCTCGTACGCCACGCTAAGTGTAACTAAATCTCGAGTTAGATCATTGAATGGTTCTGGCGGATTATTGCAAAACTCTAAGATGACCGCTCGGGTACATAATGGATAAGACTTCTCTAATTCATAATACGGACGATATGCAGGTGAAACTTTTGGATCAATCTTGGCAAGTATAGCTGACAATTCCCCTGCTACTTCACCAAATGAATAGGCCATGGCAGCACTACTGTTCTTCGGAGATACACCTTCAATATATTCGAACAGACAGGCAAATCGTTCACTACCATCCTCCAGTTGTACAATGGTCTCACCCGTTACCGTCTTGACGAGAACCGGAATCCTGACACTTAGCGATTTACGTTGAATCGATTCTAACACAGCATGCTCAAATGCTATTTTATCTCGGTCCCTATGTGTATCATAGAAACGCAGCACACAGCTTCGTTCTTTATTCTTAATCATATGTGTTGTATTATTCCAACCGCCTGTTCCCTCTTGGATCGTCCCGCTCCACTGGGGCCAATAACGATTCATCATAGCTTCAATCATTTCATCAACCCTTTTACAAAATGTGTTGTAGTTTCTCATCTTCACTGATCTTCATACAGGATAAAGGGAATCTAGCAACTCTACAAATAAGAACATGCCACCATCATCCAACTTTAAATGGTCTATGTATTGCAAGAATCTCAGTTTTCCTTATGTCGTTGTATGTTCACTTATCCAACCTTGAGCGTTACTTAGAGCATATTCCGCAAGGAAATCTAGCCAAGATTCATGATCATTCAGACAAGGAGCCATCGTGTAATTTTCAATAGGTCCGCCTGCATTTTTAAACAATTCACGCCCTTCGATACCTAGCTCATGAAGTGTTTCTAGACAATCGACCGCGAACCCGGGTGCAAATAAGAACGGACGTTGTACACCCTGATGAGCTAAATCAGTAAGTACGTCAAATGTTGCTGGGCCAATCCAAGGTTCCTTACCAAATCGCGACTGAAATACAATCTCCCACTCGTTGGAAGACCAATTCATCGCCTCTGCAAGCAATTGTGCAGTCTTCAAACATTGTTCACGGTAAGGGTCTCCTGTAGCAGCATACCGTTCTGGAATACCATGAAATGTTAGGATAAATTTATCCGGCGGATTCTGGAGTAGCTGTAATTGTTGATCAAGATGCCGCTTCATCGCTGCAATATAGCCAGGATGATCATAAAAGGCATCCGTAAATCGCAAGGTGGGAACAAACCGTTTGGCTGTTGAACCCGAAGCATGGCGACGACCCATGGCAGCAAAAAAGACTTCATCATATATAGAAGCCGATGTCGTTGAAGAATATTGAGGATACAACGGCATCACAATAATCTTGGTTATTCCCTCATCTTCAAGTACCTTCACTGCTTGCTCAATACTCGGTTCACTATATCCCATTCCCACTTCAACCCGGAATTGACCTCCTAGTCGATTCTGTATACCAACCTGTTGATTGTACGCGTGAACCCGTAGTGGTGAACCTTGCTCCGTCCAAATTTCTTGGTATAACTTAGCTGAACGTTTAGGACGAACTCTAAGAATAACACCTCGTAGTAACGGCTGCCACAGTAAAGGGTGGTAATCTACAACTCGTCGGTCCGATAAGAAGCTTTTTAAATAAGGACGGACTGCCTTTGCTGTCGGCTCGCTTGGTGTTCCAATTTGAGCCAACAAAACTCCAATTTTCTCTTGTTTCATCATTAACCTCCCGAATACGTTCAAGACCCCCATCAGAATTTTGCTCTAAAGGGGGTCTACTATATCAGCAAATACTAACCATACTATACCAATGATCTTCCGACAATTTCAAGAGTATCTAGCCACACATAAAAATAGGTATCTTAATTGAGTTATCTGTAGAATGTATCCCTCTACCTAATTAACATACCCAATTTCTAATTAATTCAATATATGGTAAAGTTGTCGAGTGGGAATACATCCATCTGCCCACACTGCTGGGTATTCAAGTATGCTAGATTCGATAAGGGGGAATTTTCACATGAAAAAAAATAAGAGAATCTACTGGATAATGGCATTGCTATTATCATTACTCTTAGTAGCTTGTACCAATAACAATGCGTTGAAAGTTACTACTGAGCAAGCAATAGAAGATATCGACACACCTATAATTGAAACAGCCTCGCAAGTTGAAGCGCAAGAAGTCGAAGATAATAAAACTAATAAGTCGAACAATGGTTCACTCATAGAAGCAAAACATTCAGGAAGCGCATTCAAGAGTTATTTCTCGTGTACTCCAGATATGGGTAACCATTTAAACGTATATGTCAAAAATAATAATACGTCCGGAACCGTAATATTCAAAGTACTTAAAGATAATCAAGACTTTGAATTTGTTGATGTTGGCGCTGGCAAAGGTGTGTCAAGAACATTTACAATGAATGATGATAGTGTCATGTCTAGTGACTGGAAAGTCTATGTAACTACTAAAGATGGACATGCTATTGACATCGATGTAAGTGCAGGACAATTTTAAATATAGAGAAGATATATCGCTATCATCCGTTGATAGTATCCTTAATTACGTGAAAAAACTATATTACACTTCTTTTTTCTATGCAGTTCTTGGTTTGCTGGCTGGCATTGCTTATCGTGAAATCACGAAAGCAAATGATTTCAGTGGCAACACAATTTTAGTAGCACTACATACTCATATTCTAGTGTTAGGATTCCTCTTTTTTATCGTTACACTGATCCTAGCCAAGTTATTTCAAGTACATGAAGCTAAATCCTTTGGCGCGTGATACATTGTCTATAACATTGGTTTACTCATCACGATTGGTACTATGGCTACTCGTGGCATACTTCAAATTAACGGAGAAGATATCAGCTTCTTGCCCCATATCTCGGGACTTGGTCATGCTATTCTTGGTGTAGGAATCATTTGGCTCCTAGCTCTACTTGGTAAACGAATTAAATAAATCACAACAAAGGACCCTTGAATATCCACTTCAACGGTCCTTTGTTGTTTCTATTTTAAATGTGTACATGCAATATTACTTTAGGATCGTCTATATGGTCATGGTGTTACATTAATGACACCATATTCTATTTCTGGGGCTCTTGATTTCAAGAGTCCCTTTTCTTTTACACACAAAAAAAGAGGGGTATCCCCCTCATGCTTGCATCGATTCTTAATGCTATAGCACATGCATCTTTATTCTTTTTCAAATGTGATTGTGCTTCTTACCGTATGAATCGGACGAACTAATTGCTCGATTTGCTCACGTTTAGGTTCTAAGAATGGAGGTAAAGACAACTTTTCTCCAAGTGTCTCATAAGGTTCATCCCCCATAAATCCAGGACCATCCGTTGCGAACTCGAATAGAATTTGTGGTGCAACTCGTGCGTACAATGACTCGAAAAAGTGACGATTAACATACCCTGATGTATGGAAGCCAAATTGATCTAGGCGTGTAATCCATTCATCAAGAACAGCACGATCTGCAACACGGAATGCCGCATGATGAACGGTTCCGAAGCCTTGTCGAGCTTGTGGAAGAACCGTATTATGTTCTACGATAACCTGTGCGCCATTTCCTCCTTCACCTACTTCGAACAAATGGAACACTCCTGACTGATCTATCTCTTTCATCAGTAGAACTTTCTCCAATATTTCTTTGAAATTGTCAAAATTAGCGATTCGAACATGGATTGGTCCTAGACCCGTAATGCCATATTCTAAAGGAATTGGTCCTTTCTGCCACGGTGTACCTGCTGCAACACCTTCGTTATTCTCATCTGAAATCAGCTGGTATTGTTGGTCATCAAAGTCAACAAAAGAAAGCGACTTTTTATTAAATTGTTCTTTGATTCCCGTATGTTTCACGTCAAGTCGATCAAAACGTTTCAACCAATAATCTAAGGATGCATCGCTTGGCACACGGAAGGATGTCTTTGAAATTTCATCTGTACCATGTACTCCTTTCGAAATGCCAGGAAAATCGAAGAACGTCATATCTGTACCCGCACTACCTTCGTCATCTGCAAAAAACAAGTGATACGTTTGAATGTCATCTTGGTTGACGGTCTTCTTCACTAAACGCATCCCTAGCACATACGTAAAAAATTCATAATTCTTTTCTGCACTACTTGTAATGGCTGTTACGTGGTGTATTCCTTTTAATTCATTCATTTATTATTCCTCCAATGGGTTCTCGATTTATTATTCCTATAGTTGGGGTGAACTCATCAAATTATGCGTTTACCTTAAATTAATAACTCTTAACTTAGAGATATTGTATCACGAAAAATACTTCATGTCACTAGAAAAGAATATTCTTTTTCTTTTCGAAGTAAATATCCTTTGGAATATAGGCTAACACTTTTGCCAAGTCGCCAAAAACACTAACGTAATCGTTAGTGTCTTTAGGCTTATTTATATGTCTGTAACACTATAATAATTTATTCAGTTCCGAGAAAAACTTTCTTCTGCTTACATAATAGAAACCAATTTGCAGAACTAAAAATACGACCGCAACCGTGCTAGCCTTCCCTATCAATTGCATTAACATCGGCTGATTACTGAACAGGAAGTAAAAGTAATACATCCCTAGCCCTAATCCAAAAACGGTTGGGAAGAAGAAAGTAATAAATAACTCTTTTGAAACTATGCCCTTGATTTCTTTCGTTGTGACACCGATCCTTTTTAAGGAAAGAATACTTTCTTTCTGATCGTCTATATCTGATAAAACTTTATGAAACAATACGACACCAGAGGCGATCGCAAACAAAGCACCTAGAAACATAACGATAAAGAATGTTAAACCACTAGATTCAAGTTGTTCTTCGAGTAATTCCTTCTTATAAAATGGTTTTAAACCCTCTAATTCTGCTCTTTCCGTGCTAGAATCATCCATACTATCTTGTCTGTCCCTTGTCCAATAGGTTGAGTCTAAACCATTCCGATTACGTAATTCAGCTAGCAAAGATTGATAACCTTGCTCGTTAACATCCCCTTTTATCAGATGAAGGATCTTCACTTGCTCTGCGCCTATTCTATTTTTTAATTGGTCATAGATTTGATCATCCACAACAAGGGCAGTCCCATAATAATTGACTTTATTACGCACATTATTAATAAATGGTTCTGTTATTTCAATGAAATCGCCCGTATTGTATTCAAAATAAAGCTCTTTGTTTAAAATCTGGATTAATGCTTCTTTACTCATCCTTGATCTAAGGTTATCATCCATAGACTTCGTATTCATTGCTGTAATCAGCGTATCAGGCACTTCATAATCCATATTCTGTTCATATACTCTAGCAGATAGCGCTTGATCAACTGCTACTTCATAATGGGTACCCATATGATCGTTGTAATGACTTTCACTTATTAGCATGGAACGGTCATCCCAGAGAACCATTGCACCTTCATGCGAACGGAACTCTGGTAATTCGATAAATTCTAACGTCTTATTCTCTTCGATGGTATTCGCATTGTTCTTGAATACTTCCTCTATGGCATTGGCATTCATGTGATTGAATTGATTCGTCTCTACAAACATGACATCAAATGGATTATCCCGATCATTATTATCTTCGCTTGTTGCATACATCGCATAGACCATACCAATAAAGAACAGAGCTCCTGCAATTAATAGGGAGACCATATACAGAGTGGTTTTGTAGGATAGAAATCGATGAGATACGTTGGATAATACGATCAAGTGTGTATTATACGTTCTCTTAAATCTCTTAATCACTGATTTCAATACTACGAACATCGTTCCAACAATCACATATGGACAGGTTAGCGTTAAGACAACGAACACAATCATCATATAGGACTGATTCATAAATAATCCTTCAAGTAACATTTTGGGCAATAAATAAGCTGATCCAACAAATAAGATGATCGCAATTACGCCTAATACAATATCACTTTTTCCAATACCCTTTTCACTTGAAGATTTAAGAATATCTACAATAGAAGCTTTTCTTAGATAAAAGATGTTAAAGATAAAATTACATATAAATATCAATAAAAATACACCAATACTTAATATAAGAATTTGTCCATTCAACTCATATGCTATTGGATCTCCGATCACCATTTTGTTTAACCCCAAATAAAATAGCTTTCCAAATAGCCCACCAACGATATGCCCAGACACGATTGAAATAACCATAATCCCTGTATTTTCGATCAACAGTAATTTCGTTAAATCCTTCGTTGTCATCCCTAAAGTGATATACATTCCGAATTCTTTCCCTCTGTACTTCAAGAAGGTGACATTACTGTACGTAATAAACACAATTGAAAATAATACAACGCATAGTAGCGCCGTCTTAATGGTTTCATAAAGCGTAGTCTCGCCGACTTGCTCCAATACATCTGAATTATAAAACAAACTTCCAAACATGAACAAAATAGCTACAATTAGCGTATTCACAAAATATAAAGACATGTATTTCTTGAAATTATAGATGAAATTCTTGTGAATAATCGAAGAGAAGGTCATGTTCTCTCCCCTCCGATCACACTTTGCACTTCTAATATTTTATCGAAAAATGATTTCCGATCTCCGGAAGACCTAATCTCCATCTCGATGATTCCATCTTTAATGAAGATAATTCTCTTACAAAATGACGCTGCAAAAGGATCATGTGAAACCATAAGTATCGTACTATGTAGTTCTTCATTCAATGATCGGATGGTATTCATTAGATTATTGGCAGATTTAGAATCCAAATTCCCTGTTGGTTCATCTGCATAAATAACTACAGGTTCATTAGCAATCGCACGTGCCGCTGCCACTCTTTGCTTCTGCCCTCCAGAGATATGGTAAGGATATTTATCCTTCAAATCATAGATCCCTAGGAACTTCATAAGTGGGTTAATCTTGTCCTCTATTTCTTTGGGTGCTAACTTGTCCAAGATGAGCGGTAACGCAATATTCTCCTGTAAGGTTAAACTGTCCAGTAGATTAAAGTCCTGAAATATGTAGCCTATTTTTCCTCTTCTGAATAAAGCCATTTCATCTTTGGTTAATTTCGTAATATCTTTCCCGTCTATGATGACTTCCCCCGAAGTCGCTTTATCTACCCCTGACAAAATATTTAACAAGGTTGTCTTCCCGCTGCCGCTTGGGCCCATGATGCCTACGAAATCACCCTTTTCTACGGAAAGATTCACTTGATCGATAGCCGTTACTTCCTTTGCACCCTTGTATGCATTATAGATTTTTACTAAATGGGCTATTGTAATAATGTCCAATTCTTTTCCTCCTCATTGAATTATAAGAGAAGTATAGATAAGAAGTGCATTTTTTCTAATGCATTTCCCTTACGTAACCTTACATTTTTGAAAGAAAAGAAAGCGTCACTTCTGTTCCTACTCCTTCTTGTGAATCAATATGGAGACCGTGACCTAATTTCTGTGAAATATATTTCACCATATATAACCCAATTCCAGTTGCCGAACTATTGCTTCTTCCATTCTTCCCTGTGAAGAATGGATCAAATACACGTGGTAAATCTTCTTTAGCAATTCCAACACCATGATCTTTGATAATCAATGATATTTCATCGTTCTTAACTAGACTCGTAATCGTAACATTCTGATTCTTCTCACTGTATTTAATCGCATTGGATAGGATTTGCTCTATGATATAACTACACCACTTCTGGTCTGTATACACTTCTAAACTCGGGTCCATCTCTATTTTGGGATACACACCTTGATAGATAAAATCTCTTTTCTTGGTATTAATCACTTGAGTAACGATGCTATGTATATTGACCTTTTCCGGCATATAATCTCGGGAGAAGTCATCGAGTCGTAACACGTTTAAACACTCTTCAAGGTTCTGCTTTAATTTTATGTTCTCTTCTTTAATATCTTCAATAGCATCTTCAGAACCCTTCTCTGACGCTAATGCAATGATGGAGATGGACACTTTCATATTATGAATCCATTGAGAAAACAAGGTGTTTCTTTCTTTGAATGCACTGTTCATTTGATAGATATGTTGATTATATTTATCATGTATGTCATTTATGGTGTCAAAGATCAGAGTGTCCTCCACTCTTAGCTCATCCACTTCTATAAGTGGACTGGATTTGGCTTCATCCATTTTCTTAGTGAACGCGTACAACTTAAAACCTGCAATGATTAGGTACACGACTAGAATGAATATACTTATACTGACTGGGTATAAGAATTGGTCATATCCATATAGCAAATAGGACAACAAAATAAGGAGAAACGTATTTACAGCATAGATCATAATAACGCCTGATTTCACTTTCAGCAGGTTAACCATCAGTTGAATGAAAGACATAGCCTACCCCTCTTTTTGTCGTAATCATATGATCTAATCCGATATCATTAAGCTTCTTCTTTACTCTTGTTATATTTACGGTTAATGTATTATCATCCACGAAGACCTGTTCATCCCATAACACCTCAAGTAACTCTTCACGCGTAACCACTTCACCCAACTTACTGATGAACATTTTCATAATTCGATATTCGTTTTTACTTAAATCCATGATCTTTTCTTGATACTGTAGCTTCATACTTTCGTTCAATAATTTCAAATCCCCGACCGTGTAATCCATTTCTTTATCCCGCTTAGACACGCGTCTGAGAATGGCGTTAATCTTAGCTAAAAGTATTCCCACGCTAAAGGGTTTCGTAACGTAATCATCTGCCCCTAACTCCATACCTCGAATTTGTTCCCCCTCTTCGCTTCGCGCAGACAGAATGATGATCGGTGTATTATACTTCTTCCTTAGGACTCTTAAGTAATAGAACCCGTCAAATTTCGGCAAATTGATATCTAATAGAATCAGATCAGGGTTTGCTTCCTCTACCTCTTCAATCACTTGGTCGAAGTCTGTAACCGTCTCCACTTCAAAATCATAAGCAACCAAATAATTTTTGATATATTTTTGCAACTTGATGTCATCTTCAATGACAAATATTTTGTCCATATAATCAGCCTCCAAGAATTCTTACCTTACTATATACTAAACCCTATTTTTTGTAATGTGAGAGAAAAACAATTTCAATACGTTGTATAAAGTGTAAAGGCGCTTTTACAAAAAAATAAGGGGAATCCAACCATGAAGTCTAATGATACAAATTTCATTAAACGATTACAGACCCATGAAGAAGATGCATTAGAATTCATCGTTGATACGTACTTGCCATTAATCAAAGGTATCACATTCAAAGTACTCTCTCCACTTCAAAACAAAGGAATCATGGAAGAATGTATCAACGATATTTTTCTGTCCATCTGGAACAACGCACACAAGTTCCATGGAGATTCAACTGATTTTAAAAAGTGGATATGTGCCATCGCCAAATTCAAATCGATAGATTATTACAGAAAAGCTAGTAAAGACATATCTTTTTCCTCAGATTATATGGATGCTAATGCCGTAAGATCAGCAGAAGATGAACTTATTCTACTTGAAGACAGAACTGAACTCATCGAGTTAATCAATCATCTGGAGCCGCTTGATCGAGATATTTTCATCATGAAGTATTTCTTAGGCTTAAATACAGACGAAATATCAATTAAACTCGGAATCACCAGAGCCGCGATCGATAATCGAATCTATAGAGGCAAAAAGAAACTTAGTAAAAACGCCACGAACCTTATGTTGGGAGAGACCGGAATATGAAGGATATCTATGAACTATTAAATGATTCAAACATAGACATAACTGAATTTGATGAAATCGAAGTCAATGAACTTGAAACGAAAAAAGTTAAAAAAGCTCTTAAACAATCAATAAATAACATGAAAGAAACGAAGAGTTGGAAAAGGAATGTTGCTGTCGCTTCCATGATCATCGTTCTCTCATGTACAACGTTCGGGATAACATTCCCTGCTTATGCAAGTAACATTCCAGTGATAGGAGATATTTTTAGTTTTTTCAATCATCAAAGCACAGGTAATCATCTTTATGATCATTATCAAGAGTATTCCACCGAAATGAATTTGACGCAAGAAAGTGAGGGTATCAAAGTAACGATAAATGATGCCATTTATGATGGGAATACCTTATCATTAGCTTATTCTATTGAAAGTGAACGAGATTTGGGCGAAAACCTATACATCCATGGTATTCCGAAATTCAAAGAATCCAAAGGGATGGTAGCAAACTCAAAGATTGTAAAAGTGGATGAACATCATTATGTAGGTCTATTTCATGCTACTGATCCATCGAAGAATGGAGAAGATACCGTGTATATCCATTGGAATTTAGAAAATATTATTCAACACGATACGCAGGAAGAGATCATGGGGGATTGGAATTTCAATTTTTCTCTACAATCTACGGGTAACAAAATCCAATTAATTCATCAAGGTACAGAACAAGATGGCGTAAAAGTAACGATAGGAAAGTTAGCCATCACCCCTATGTCCTTTACTATGTATTACGATATAGAGGCTTCAGAGAAGGTAAGTAGCACATGGCATGATGTAGATGTCGTATTAGAAATCAAAGATAATTTAGGAAATAGATACTCAGGTGAAGGCAATGGTGGAACAGGTAAAGACTCTTATCATATGAGCTGGAGTAAAACATTTCAGAAGTTGGACCCCAATGCAACGCAGCTGATCGTAACCCCTCATGTCACTTTAAGAAGTTACACTTCTGAAAATCATGGGTCTGTAGAAATGAACAGAGGTGGAGAATCGAAGCAAATTCCGATACCTCAGAAATCCGGTGTAGGACAAGAAAGTTTTGCATTACCAAACATTCTTATTGATTTGAAAAAGTAACATGATCTTCTGATCGGACTGCCTATGCTACATAGCAGTCCTTCTCTTCTTTTTTTTTGGCTCTGTTAAAATTAAATGTTGATAATAGGGCAAACAATTTAAAGGAAACATTATTTTTATGGTGTTTCCTCATTATCTCAATTAGTTAGCCTTAGATAGTGAAGTTTAATATCTTGTAATTCAATACTTAAATCAAAAGATGCATCAATAGCAATATATAATGCAATACTACTTGCTAATACAACTACAATTGCAACATCTCTAAGTGTTTTTCTGTTCTTCTTATAAAGGAAAACCGAAATTACTGCAACAATAATAAAGTATGATAACGATATGATTAGTTTTGAAAGTATCAATTTAATATTACTTACAGCCATCATAAAATTTTGTAATTCATCTTTATTGTCGATACTTTCTTCGATAGTGGTTATATCTCCTTTGTAACCTACCTTCCAAGAGAATGAATTTCCCTCTTTGGTTACGGTGTACTCATAGCCCATAACTTTACCATCAACAATAATTCCTGAATATTCTTGTGTGTCTTCTTCACGTTGGGTACAAGCCGATAATATTAAAGTGAAACAAAGCAACACAATCGGAATATATTTTTTTATAATAATCCCCTCCTTAATTAGTTTAATAAGCACTATGCACTGAATTTTAATAAGCGTAAACTGTCGTTTTTTTCCATAATTTCAAATACAAATGATGTTAATAGAAACTCTTTTATATTATGTTTTGTGGTTTCATTACTATGGCTATCTACGAACAAGAACCAAGCGAGGTAATTGTCAAGATATTTTTTTTTTTTCAAAAACCAACAGGTTAAAACTCTTTGGCATTGGAAACGTTTATCAGAACAACTTGTAACTTTAACAATAAAACAACTAACATGATGCAGGAAAACTTCATAGTACCACCGTCTTCCAAGATGGCGATAGTGTTCCCCAGAATTGAAATCTATAAATTATTTAATGAAATCACTTCACCATTGGATGCATTCACAACGTAATTACAGTCTATTAATCCACATAAGATGTATCGCTGTTGTTTAGAATCAAAAACATAATAAGGCTCTAAAGTAATCCATTCTCTGATTTGTTCAAATGCTTCTTGCTTATTAATCGTTATTTCATTAGCCGCTTGAAATTGATGAAATGTTTCTAATAAAGACTCGTTATCCATATAATTAATAGCTTCAAATCTCTCTTCATCAATGATAATCTTAAGTTTTCTTTGAGATATGCGATTGTCTTGTTTATCGACTTTCAAGGTTGCAAGGATATTTCCTTTGTCACGATGTAAGATACTCAGTGTCCATTTTTCCGTATCATTAGGATATACTTGGCGCAAAAAATCTATAACGGCATGAATACTCTTATCTTGCTCAAGCTTGGTTATTGGAAATGAATCAGGATGCGGTTCATTAGAAAATGCTTGTTCAATTGTGATTTCTTCAATCCAATTTAATATCTTTCTTTCAAACCGTTGCTCGTTCGAAGTTGTCCAACTCATGATTTTGTCTATCACCACATACGACTTTATATTTACGTTAGATTCAAAAGGTACAGTTGATTTGTTATCATTGGTAACATAGATTTCTTCTAATCCGTATGCGAGGATTAACGCCTTTTGATCGTATGCAGGTATTTCAAAAAGTTTCAATTGTGACATCGCAACCTCTTCTATGTCCCCAAGAGAAAGTGAATACTTCTCTCCAGTCACCCATCCCTTAGAAAAGAAATGACCGTACTTATAAAATGTAGTGAGCTTTCCTTCTTCATCGAATGTAATTGTAATATTCCCAGATGGCGATACAGGAATATGATCGACACATTCTTGAAACCGATATTCCCTTTCTCCATCTTTTATCTGCTGAAAGTGTGTTCCATATATCAGTCCTGTTTCATTTTCAACCCATTTTATAATTTCAGTCTTATCTAGCTCTTTAAATGTATTTCCTCTCGCATAAGACTTTCCTCCAACAAAAATAACACTTTCATAGAAGCCATTATTCACGTTAATATGAATCACAGCTGTTCCTACTGGATTGAGATCCTCATCCTCTTGCTCTAAGATATGAGTAGGGAACCACTCCATACATAATGTATATTCCGTTTCATTGAAGAGGTTAAGGTTTCGATAAAACGTCTGTCTATGTAAAACATAGTTATCTAATCCGAATTTTTCTTTAGTAGAATCAATTAGAGCTTTTAACTTTAAGTCCATGCCAACAACCTCATTTCTACAAACGTATGATAGACCTATCAATCTCGATTAACTAGGACTGGTAGGGTGCCAATAGAATAAATGATGAAAAAGAATCCGTAAGATGACTATGAATCGAATTTACCTTATTGTTGCTATATTACCATTCATTATTCCATCTAAATGCCAGTCTACACAATATGTATTATACGTTTGGTGATTTGAACTAAAAAAGCTATTGTCGAATATAAACTGTACCCTTTGTAAAGGACATTTCAAAAAAAGCTAGGCAACTTGAAGAAGCTGCTGTCTGTATTTTGCAGGCGGTAGCTTTTTTAAGTTCCACTGCCCTCGATAATGATTGTAATAGATCATATAACTTTTCACTTCTCGTTTTACATCGTCTAATGTCTCACAGTTTTTCAAATCTGTTTCATCTTTAAAATGACCAAAGAAAGATTCTTGTGGAGCATTATCCCAACAGTTTCCTCGGCGTGACATAGATTGTCCTAATTTCATTTTATTTACCAAAATTTGTAAATGGGGACTTGTATAGTGGAATCCCTGATCCGAATGAATAAATGCATCTTGCGTGAGATGCGAATGATTGCGTTTTAGTTGATGTAGCGTATCTAAGGCAATATCTAAGGTGATCTTATCGGATACTTCATAGGCTAAAATCTCATTCGTTTCGGCATCTTTAATCGTCGACAAATAAGCACGTTTACCGTAAGCGTAGGTTAAGTAAGTGATATCCGTTAATAATACCTTGCCTGCGATACCTTGCTTAAATTGGCGCTGCAGGAGGTTTGGACAAGTACGGTGTTCGTGTGTCGCTTTCGCCATCCGACGATAAGGATTTGCTTTTCGAATCGGGCAGAAAATATTAAATTTCTTCATGATACGACGAATTCGTTTTAAGTTGTAAGTAATGTGGTACTGATTTTCTAACGTCATTTTAATTTGACGCGCACCTTTCTTTCTTCGACGGAAATGATAGGCTTTTAAAATAATTTCTCTTACTTCTTCATCTGCTGCATTGTGTGCTATACGCTTTTGCACTGATTTCTCATGGAAATAATTATAGTAACCAGAACGAGATACACCAATCATTTCACACAAATAGCGTACCATGCGCTTTAACTGATACTTTTTAATCGTTCGATAAACGAATTCAAATTTCTGTTCTGTTACAAGTTTAATTTCTTCTTCAACATCTGCCTTTCGAGTAGATCGAGCTTTTTTAAAAGTTCATTCTCCGCTTGTAATAAACGATTTTGTGCTTCTAGTCGTGAATTTTTTTCTTCTAATGTTAACTCTCGTTCTAAGGGGCGACCTGAGTTTGTTTTTCTTGTATCTTGTAGACCTTCAGCTCCATGTTCACGATAAGCTGCACGCCAGCGCTTACCTGCAGATTCAATGCGTTTTAAGCCGATTAGTTCAATGTCCAAACCTGCTCCTTCAAAAATAGTTCTTGGTAGCTTTCCTTTCTCATTTTCTGCAATGAATATCCGTTTAAACTCATCTGTATACGTGATGGCTTTGTTACTAACAGCTTGAACATGGGGATTACATTTTAGTTGTGTTTGTTCTTTTTCCGTAAATAATCGTTTGGTCATCTTTATTCGCTCCGATAGTTTTTTTCTTAGTATAAACAAAAATACTCTACAGGGTAGACCTTTTTAAAGTGTCTACTCTATAGGGTACAGTTTAATACCGACAACAGCTTTCTTAGATTATACTCTCATAGCTTGTTCTTCCATTATCTTATTTTTTCGTCGTTTCATACCACTCATTAGCAGCAATCACCATATCAGTACCACCCTCAGAATGCCATTGATCCAGGAACTTCTCATAGGAGGTTATCGGCTCCGATCCAGCAATAAACTTCAATACGTTATCATCTAAAAGCTTGTTTAGTTTCAGCGTGTTTTTGGACACCGCATCAATAGGTGGTGCCAATGACATGGGATCCACAATAATAATTCCTTCTGAATTTTTCTGAAACTCCTCATAATAGGCTTGAAGCACAGGATCTTTACGTACGCGCGCTTGCCAATACGTTGGATATTTTTCTTCATCAACACCCGTCATGAAAGCACTAGCATTATTCAGTTCATCATTGAATTTGGGCAAAATAGGATAATATTTCCCATCCTTCACCTCATGATGAATCCCCTCTGCACCGATCGCCATCCCTTTGAACGTCTCTGGCTCCAGCTTTGCGTTCAATAACTTCATGGCATCTTCTTTGTGTTTAGAGGCTTTAGGAATCGCGATGAACCAAGTCGTATTAGCCACCGCTCCAATAGACGCTTTACCATCCTTACCACTTAAGTAAGGAATGACAGACACTTTCGCATCGGGGAAATTATTACTTAGTGCACTAATCGTACTGCCCGCATTCCACCAGGCCAATTTGTAGATTGCGGCTTGGCCACTAGAGAATTTCTCGATTGCTTTGGGTGCTGTATTGATAGGCATTTCTGTATCCAGTAAACCCTCACTGTACAGTTTATTCATGTATTCCAGAAACGCTTTCATCTCAGGCTGCTCAGCTTTGTGCACGAGCTTTCCGTCTACTTCCTTCCAATCCGTAAGTACGCCGAAGGCAGCAGCAATATCCCCATAGATGGAGTCTCTACTGCCTGTAAGGGGGGTAATACCTTTCTTATCCTTGATTGTCTTGAGAACGGAATATAACTCGTCAGGATTAGTAGGTATCTTCAGCCCAAGCTCATCCAACCAGTCCTGTCTGACAACCAGTTCCTCCCCAATACTGACACCTGCTCCTGTCTCCGGTAATGCATAGACCTTTCCATCAATCGTTGCACTGCCCCATGAATCGGGTTTGATCGCCTGATTGATATTGTTCCCATGCGCTTTAAGCAGTTCGTCGAATGGTTCAAGGGCACCTGCTGTGGCGAGGTTGTAGAACTGTGCCGCATTAAGCTTCATCAGATCAAAGCTTTCTTTGTTGGCTACCAACAAATTCAATTTTTCATCAGCATTTTCAGCGGGCAGCATTTCATATTTGATCTCATATCCGGTTTTTTCTTGAATATATTTGCCTGTAAAATCTTTATTCGGGTCGAACAGGCCGTACTGCATAATCATGCGTAGAGCTGGTTTGGTTCCTTCATTCTGGCTTTCATTGCCTCTTTGATTATTTGAGCCTGTATTCGTAGTCCCACTACTACAGCCACCAACGACTAAGCTTAATCCCAGAACAAGGGCAATGTTCGCTATTTTTTTCTTCATGCTCGACCTCCTAGAATAAATAGATTGAATTACAAATGGATTCAAAAAAATAATAATAAGAGCGCTCTTTCCTCACAATAACGAAAAAAGTTAGGAGCATCACCATCCTTTAAGCTATCTGGATCAACCCTTGACTGACCCCACTAGAACACCTTTCACGAAATACTTCTGTAGAAAGGGATAGACACACAGTATGGGAATCGTGGCCAGCAGAATAGAAGACGCTTGAATAGATTGGGGAGTCGTATTCAGTGCAGCGTCCACATTATCCTTGAGAAATTCTCCTCCTGAGGCCACAAATAATTCCTTCAGATACAGCTGCAACGGCTTCAATCCTGGATCCGTAATATAAATCATTGAAGCAAAGTAATCATTCCAGAAGGCTACAGCAAAGAATAATGCAATAGTAGCAAGCACTGGCATCGACAGCGGCAAGACGATCGAGATCAAGATCCGGATATTACCAGCGCCGTCCAGCTTAGCTGATTCCTCCAGCGAATCAGGTAGTCCTTCAAAATAGTTTTTGATAATTAGCATATTAAACACATTCACCATACCGGGAAGAAACAATACCGGGAGCGTGTTGACCAGATTCAAGTTGCTCATCAGTAAATAGGTAGGAATTAAACCTCCGCTGAACAGCATAGTGAAGATAAACATCAGAAGAAACCACTTTCTCCCCCTGAGCCTGACCTTTGATAACGGATACGCTGTCATTGTTGTCAGAAGAAGACTAAGCAAAGTTCCGATAATGGTCAAAAGGACAGATATTTTCAATGAATTAAGAAACATCGAATCCTGCAACACATATCCGTAAGTACCAAACTGAAATCCTACAGGTAGCAAGCCCACCCTACCCGATATTACAGCTTCTTCACTGCTGAAGGACTTGGCAATCAGATTGATGAAGGGAAACAGCGTAGTGATCCCTAGCAAGATAAAAAAAGTATAGTTAAATACAGTGTATACCTTTTCTCCCAATGAACTTTTAAACTCTCCTTTAGTGCCCGCTGCCCACTTCTGTTTAACTGCTAGACGAATACTCATGTGAATTCCTCCTTCCTATTACCAGATTCCACGCTGTAAATATTTTTTACTCAAGGCATTACCAGTGATGACAAGCGTGAATGAAATAACAGCTTCAAACATACCGACTGCAGTTGTGAAGCTGTAATCCTGATTACCAAGCCCCATCCGATATACGTAGGTGCCTATAACATCTGAAACTTTATACACGACTGGATTGTACATCACGAGAATTTGCTCGGTACCAGCCTCCAGAATACTTCCCAAGCGTAGAATAAACATCAGAATAATAATCGGTGCGATTCCCGGTAGAGTAATATGCCATAACTGCTTCAACCTGCCAGCTCCATCGATTTTGGATGCTTCAAAGAGCACAGGATCTATGGTCGTAAAAGCCGCCAGATAGACTATAGTACTCCACCCGGTCTCCTTCCACCCTGCTGAAGTAATCAGAACACTCCGGAATACGCTGTTATCCATGAAAAATGAGACTGACTCCAAATTCATAGCAATCAAGAGCTTGTTTATAAGTCCATCATTTGTTGATAGAAGATCGATGAATAGTCCGCTAACAATAACCCATGATAAGAAGTGAGGGAGATAGATGACAGTCTGAATCGCTCGTTTGAAGAGCATGTGCCGCATTTCATTCAACATTAATGCGATGATGATAGGCAGTGGGAACAGAATAGCTATTTTCAGAAAGCTGATAATGACTGTATTCATGAAAACAAGCGTAAAATCAGCCGAGGTAAATAATTTCGCAAAATGCTTACCACCTACCCAAGGACTATCTGCAAAACCAGTAAAAATGTTGAAATCCTTAAAAGCAATAATAATGCCGTACATAGGCGTATACTTAAACAGCAGGATAAACAAAATGCCAGGAACTAGTAGTAAATATAAATCCCACTCCCTCCATATATCCGACCACAGCCGCTTCATATAGCTTTGGCGGAGATGGGAGCACGGTAGCTTATCCATCGCAGGCTTCATATCGTTCCCCCTCTAAAAGTAGTAGTGTCATATTTATTACTTAAAATTTTAGACTCAAATCATTTCGATAAGTAGATGAGAGTCATTACTATTTCTGGTACTTTGATGTTTAGTTTCTGAGATATGAGTGCAGAGTGTCAGAAAACAAAAAACCTGAAGCTCTCTATTGAAGAGTATTTCAGGTTAAGAGTTATGCGATTATGGCTTGCATTCACCAGGGTTCACACCCCAATATTTGCGAAATACTTTGGTGAAATAACTGACATCACGGTATCCAACCATGCGGGCAGCGTCATATACCTTTAAACCCTCCAGTAATTTCGTTTTGGCCCGTTCCATCTTACGCTCCAGCACATAAGCAGAGAAGACGACCCCCATCTCTTGTTTGAACAACCGACTCAAATAAGACGAATTGACATATAAGCGGTCTGCAACCGTGTGAAGCGTTATCTCCTGGTCCATCTCCAAATCCAATATCTTCAGAATCTCTTTGACCACCAGATTGCTTGTCGTTCGCCGCTGCTTCTGCATATAGGTTGTAATATGCTTGACCGTTCGCTTCAGCCATGACCAGGTTTGCACCTGAGTATTGAGCAATTTTACATTCTGAAAATAGATAATGTCCTCCTCAACTACATTCTTGACCATCCAGCCTTGTTTCTGAATGATTCGAATGAATAGACTGCTCAGATACAGTACCACTTCATGAACTTCATCTGCTGATTCCGACTGCTTAACCCCTTCCTCCCACAATCCAGACAACGCCTCCAGCGCTTTCACCTCATCTGCGGTTTCCAGAGCGATCTCAAGCATCTTCTCCAATCTTTGTTGGGCAACTAGATGTTGCTGATTTTGCTTAGGTAGCTCCCGATATGGAATGGCAATGTCAGGCCCGTAAACCATCCGCTCTTGCAGCGCTCTAAACGCTTGTACGTATAGCTGCCCCATTTCCTCCAGGCTCCCTGTGGAAGAGCAGATCCCTGCACTTGCTGTAAGTTTGAGTATCGCCTTCGTCTGGGACAAGAGCTTGACCACTAACGAGTTGATGAAGATCATTGATTCCTTTGGAGACTTTCCTTCCTCCATGATGAATACAAGCAGTAGCAGTTGGTTAGCATCTGTACTTACCCAGCAGGAGGGGTGAAATAATAATTCGTTAGCCATACATTGCATCGTGAATTGCAACAGTAACATGTCTTGGGAGTTGAACCGGTTGTCATGATCCGGAATCGGATCAAGACCCACAACGGCTACTGCGATCTGGTCATCCTCTTTTAGATCGATGTAGAGATCTTTACTAATTTTTAATATTTCCCAGTTGTTAAACTTCTCATTGACCCAATGTTGAAAAAAATTATTCTGCAGATTAGGTAGATGATCCTTCCATTTCTGCTCCAGTACCACCTTGCTCTGCCACTGCTCCAGTTCTTTTCTAAGCTGCTGTCTAGCTTCAAGGACCGCCTCCACAATCTCTTCTTCACCTGCCGGCTTGAGCAAATATCGGAAAACCCCATGCTCCATCGCATCCTGCGCAAAGGTGAAGTTATCGTGCCCGCTCAATATAATTATTTTCATAAAAAACTTCATTTCCTGCTGTTCATGCAGCTTACGAACGAGGGTCAGTCCATCCATCTCCGGCATCTGCACATCAATAATCATGATATCAGGCTTCTTATGCTCTATCAGCTGTAACGCCTCCAGCCCGTTGGATGCGAGTCCTATCAAATCAATCCCATGATCCTCCCATGGTATGTTATGTCCCAGTGCATTGCGCAAGCGCGGTTCATCCTCAACGATCATCAAATTCATTTCGGTTTCCCCCTTCCTTTAGCTCGTGATATGGCCTAGCTGATGCTGCAAGTTATCCCTGCAATGATCAAGAGGTATGGACAGCGTGACAATAGTCCCTTCTCCCTGTACACTGCTGATTGTCATATCTGACTGCTTGCCATAATACAGTCGCATTCTGGTATACACATTACGCAGACCGAACAAATCCTTAACATTTTCTTCATCCTGAGAGAGGGAGGGAAAGCTACGCATCC
Organism: Paenibacillus sp. Y301; assembly: GCF_059445505.1. Classification (NCBI taxonomy): domain Bacteria; kingdom Bacillati; phylum Bacillota; class Bacilli; order Caryophanales; family Paenibacillaceae; genus Paenibacillus; species Paenibacillus sp. Y301. The sequence goes on from NZ_JCAIUL010000009.1 coordinate 218,258, forward strand.
CCATCTGTTTCAATTCATTCTGGATATAATGAAGCCTCTCCCCTTTTATCCCTAGTCCATTATCCTTTACGCTGATATTAATCATTTGATTGTTGTCAATCCAACTGGAGATGCTCAGTAGTCCGCCACTGATACGTCCTTCCATACCGTGTAATATTGCATTTTCTACCAGAGGTTGAAGCATTAGCTTTAGTATGAGAACCGGTTTACTCTCTTCCGTTATCTGATATTCAACCTTGAAATTGTCGAGGAAACGTAGCTGCTGTATCCGAATGTAGTAATGCAGATGGGCAAGACTTTCTTGGATGGAGAACACTTCCTTGCCCTTATTCAAGCTCAAGCGGAAAAATTTTGATAAGTTCATCACCATCTCGCTGATTTCCTCAGCATCGTAATTTTTAGCCATCCAGTAGATGGAATCTAGTGTATTATACAAAAAGTGTGGATTAATCTGAGATTGCAAAAATTTAAGTTCCGTGGTGGTCATCCGAAGTTGTTGCTCGTAATGATCCTCGATCAGATGCTTCTGATAAATCGCCATTTGGTTGAACGAATCAATTAGAAATCCGAATTCATCCTTCCGTTTATTCTCCAGCCTGGTATTCAACTTACCGTTACCGAGCTGCTTCATGCCGCGGGAGAGCTTGTGTACGGGTGATGCTATTCCGCTGTAGACTACCCATGAGGTACCAACAGCCAGCAGTATGCTAATGACAATAATCGTATAGGTAAACATGCGCAACTGATCTGTCTCCTCATACAGTTCTTTCTTCGGCTGGACCAGGGTAAGTCTCCAGAGTGAGTACTCCGAGTCAATCGTAACCGCCATTTCGTTATCAGATATAGGTTGCGCATCCGTTTTACCTCTTGTATCTGTTCCCACCACTACCTCGCCCCTCTCATTAAGCAGCGTTATCCGAGTGCTTGCTGATGGGAGCAGAGTCTTGATTACGCTCAGCAACTTATTCTTATTAAAGGTCATAATCAATAGATTGGATTGACGATCTGTATTGTACAAATCCATGGTGCGCGCCAGTGATAGACTATCCGTATTCAGCATGGTACCAAGCGTTGTCCCCTCTGCAACCTGTGTATCAGCGAGCATATAGCGTAGCCCTGTGCCGTTAGCTCTAGAGGCCTCAACCAGCCATTCCTGTTGTGGTTCTGAGGTAATCCGACGTCCTCCAAAGTCAGTCGATATGAGCATATGAGTGGATTGGTGGTAGACAGAAATTTGGGACAGAAATCGATTAACAGAATTTAAATTCGATAACTGCTTGAGAATAAGGGAGAAATCGACGATAGATTCCGGTGGTAGGTTCGAACCATTCTTGTTCAACAGATCAATAATACTGGGATCCGAAGCAATCACTGTCGAGATTTCTTCAACGTTTTGCAGCGCAAGATCAATATAATCCATCGTTGAGGATAGTGCCACCTGCGTCCGTTCGACTGCTAGTTTATAGAGAATATCCCGAGATTTCTCAATCGCAAACAAACTGACGACAACCAGCGGAAGAAGTATGAGCAGGAAATAGCCAGTAAGCCGGACCTGAATATTTTGGGAGAAGCGTTCCGGAGTCCAGCGCAGTAGCTTACTCATATGAACCCTCTCCCCCTCCGTCATCCTTATGCTTGCTGTACCACTCGTTCACCTCTTTAGTTATTTCATCTCCTCCCTGTTGCTTCCACTCCTCTACATATTGGTCATAGGCATCCAAAGGCTCGATTCCCATAATGATTTTGGTCAGCACATTCTGCAGCTCATTCAACTGTTTGTCATATTTACTCATGGCAGGCGTAGGAACACCGTAAAACGCATTTATTATGAGATTCTCTCCAATCGTCTGGAGGTTATCATATAGATAAAAATCACCCAACGAGTTCAGACGTTCCTTAAATAACACAGGGTCCGACACGTCTACTAAGGATTGATAAATACCTCTGTACAGGTGCTTGTCATGCATCTCGAAATCCGTTACCATACGCCCATTCTCCATCGTCCAGATTTCATTCTCGAAGCCCAACTTCAAGTTCTTATAATCAGCAGCTATGAAATCCAACATTTTGATAACCTGTTCCGGATGCTTCGTTCCGACAGGTATCACGTTATAACCACGTATAATATCCTCGTTTTTCACACCCTTTTCACCTTTGGGACCTGTAGGATACTCTAGAGAAATCCACTCCGCATTAGGATCCTTTATCCGATTCGCAGCAATAGGACCACGGGTGTCAAACCATGTCGCTGAGAATAGCCCCACCTTTCCGTTCTCAACCTTATCGTACAGATTGTTATGCAGATTTAGAGGGAATTCACGATCGAGCAAATGCTCCTGATATAATCGGGCCAGATAAGCCAGCGCTTCCTTGGTCTCCGGCATGATGCTCCCGTAGATCAACTGTCCATCTCTCTCGAACCAGGTATCCAACTGTGTTCCGAAAGCACCGAAAAATGGAGCAGAACGTCCCATGTTCGTCATCAGGATAAGCCCCAGGGTATCATCTTTTCCGTTACCGTCAGGATCATCTAAGGTAAAAGCCTTGATGACTTCGTAGTACTCTTCCAGCGTAACAGGGGGCTTCAAACCCACTCGATCCAGCCAATCCTTACGGGCGTACATAAGTTCATTACCAACGACCTCATTCAAGCTGGGGATGGCATAGACTTTGCCGTTATATCGAACTCTATCCCACACCTCATTTGGAATTTTATCCATGAGATGCGGACCGAATTGACTAATCAGATCGTCTAAGGGAATAAAAGCTTTCTTCTTCGTATACTGGTCAAACCATACAGGATCATACGTATGAAGCAAATCAGGCAAATTGCCAGACGTCATAATGACATCCAACTTCTCCTCATACACTTCCGGAGACGGTGTGATCACCTTAATTTCTAATCCGTTCATGTTCTCAATATAATTCAGATAGGGATTGTCATTCTCATCCATCCCGTCAGGAAAGGCCATTCCGAGGTTATTTATTACAATGGATATCAAAGGCCTATCCGATGTAATACTGTTATTCACTTCCCTATGGCTAGACAACTCGCAACCTGTGCACAAATAGAATAAGGTAGCTGTGAGAATGGAAGATAATAAGATTTTCGACTGCATTGGTTTGATGATTGTAGGTCTTCTTATTCCTGTAGCCGAGTTACTGATTCGAATCTTATTTTCTTGCATATTCTTCTCTCCTTCCAAATGGTGAGCTGCAAACAGTCGATCTGAATACCTCGCTTTTCTTAAACACGATAATTCGACGCAAGGAATCTATCCTCTTCTTCCATTCATTAACATCAATCCTATTCAGACCCATGAGTCTCTCCCTACTAGACCGATAGTAAAGTCTTACATAATAGCGCATCATTTTACCATAAATGGTCATCCTTCTACCCTACCCTTACCTCTTATCACCTTCTACAATGAAGATAGTTAACAAGATCCTAATCATGATTTGAATCTGAAATGGAGGAATGACAGCATGGAATTATCATTGAGCATGTGGAGCGTTCATCGAACAGTAAGGGAGAAGAACTGGACCGTTATGAATTTCCTATCCTTCTGTACAGAGGAACAAATTAAACATGTGGAGTTGTTAGACATGTTCTGGAATGATGTGGAGCTGGAACTCCCGCAAGTGTTAAGTTACATCCAAGAACATAAGATAACGGTTGTAAGCTACGCCGTCGCCAATGATTTCGTGAACGAATCGGCCCAAGAGCGTTCAGCCGCCTTGACTCGAATCACCGAGGCTTACCCGATTGCCAAGGCACTTGGCACCACGATCATTCGAGTATTTTCTGGTGATCTGAGTGGAAACATCACTTATGAGATGGCCCTGAATTGGATTGTAGATGGGTTATCAGAGGCTACCAGGCAAGCAGAGCATTGCGGTATCTTTCTCTGTTTAGAAAATCACGGCAAGCTTGCCGGCAGTGGTGTGCAGATACAGACCATCATCGACCGTATCGATTCTGTAAATCTTCGTTCTACCTTCGATACTGGCAACTTTCTCTTGGTAGATGAGCACCCGACACAAGCTCTAGCAGTACTGCTTCCTGTTATCGGTCATGTCCATCTTAAGGATTTCTATCTTGAACCGAATGGACGGTATAAGTCCCTTTCTGGAAAGGCGTATGAAGGGATTGCATTGGGTAATGGTGATGTGGAGATCAAGAAAATAGTAGACCGGTTACTCGAATACGGTTATCAAGGGGCTTATGTCCTCGAATATGAAGGCGTTGGTAGTGAGGTTCAAGGGATACGCGATAGCTTCACGTATTTCAACTCCATTAAATAATCAAAAGAAAATAAATATAATAGTAGTTCAAAAAAGTCATCTATTAAATATGCCTATAAGGGAGATTTGTGGGATGAAACCAGAACTGCACGCGGATATTATCATTCTCGGAGGAAGTACTGGTGGCACTGCGGCTGCATTAGCAGCCGTAAAATCGGGAAAAACCGTTATCATGACGGAAGAAACCCTATGGATCGGTGGTCAATTGACGAGTCAAGCCGTGCCACCTGATGAACATCCCTGGATCGAGTCATTTGGCTGCACTGCTAGCTACAGGCAATTCCGTGAGGGAGTACGTCAATATTATCGGCAATATTTCCCTCTAACCTATGAAGCAAGGGCCATCTCTCATCTGAATCCTGGAAGCGGTATCGTCAGTCGTATCTCTCATGAGCCACGAACAGCGTTAGCCGTCCTACATGGAATCCTAGCTCCATATATCCACAGTGGTCAGTTACAGATTTTGCATCGTCATGTGCTTAAGCATACGGAGACTATAGGCGATCAGATCAGCTCAGTTACAGTAAAGTGCTTGGATACAGGTGAACAACAGATCCTGCTCGCTCCCTTCTATATCGATGCCACGGAGTGCGGCGATCTGCTGCCCTTGGCTGGAATTGAGTATGTTACCGGGGCGGAATCCACCTTCCAGACCGGCGAGCCTCATGCGGTAGAGGGGCCTGCCCAACCTATGAACATGCAGGGGTTCACCTACTGCTTTGCCATAGATTACCTTGATGGAGAAGATCACACTATTACTAAACCGGAGAATTATGAATTTTGGCGGAATTATAAGCCTGACTTTTGGCCGGACCGGTTGCTCAGTCTAAGTGGGATAAAGCCTTCTACTATGGAACCCACTCAATATGAGCTGTTTGCAGATACCGACAAATTCTCCCTGTATCTATATCGTCAAATAGTGGATCAACAGCACTTTCGTCCAGGTACGTTCCCAAGCTCCATATCGTTAGTAAATTGGCCGCAAAATGATTATTGGCTCGGATCTATCATTGATGTTAGTGAAGAAAAGCGGGCAGCTCATCTGTATCAGTCCAAGCAACTTAGCCTATCCTTGCTCTACTGGTTACAGACTGCTGCACCACGACCGGACGGCAGTGAGGGCTATCCCGGATTACGACTGCGACACGATGTAGTAGGTACTGCCGATGGCATGGCAATGTATCCCTATATCCGTGAATCTCGAAGAATTCAGGCTGAATTCACGGTTCTTGAACAGCATGTAGCCACCGCCTGTCGCATGGATGGTCATGCCGAAACCTTCCACGATTCTGTTGGTATTGGCTGTTACCGCATTGATCTTCACCCGAGTACGGGCGGGCAGTCATACATTGATATCTCTTCTCTTCCCTTCCAAATCCCGCTTGGTAGCCTAATACCAAAACGGATGACCAATGTACTCGCCGCATCCAAGAACATTGGTGTGACCCATATAACCAATGGCTGCTACAGGTTGCATCCAGTGGAATGGAACATCGGAGAGGCAGCAGGTTATTGTGCCAGCTATTGCCTCGACCGTGGTATCACACCAAGCGACGTTCGCAATAGCGAGAAAGAACTCGGCAGCTTTCAAAACAGATTGATTCAAGAAGGCATCGAACTCTCATGGCCTTCCATTCAAGCCGTCTAAACAATTATATTTATGAGGTGATAACGATGAGTAAAAGTATACGAATAGGAGTTATTGGTGCCGGGAATATCTCGGAGTTGCATCTACAATCCTATCATAATCATCCTGAGGTTGTCCTACATGCTGTCTGTGATCTGCAGATTGAACGTGCTCAAGCCAAAGCCGAGAAATACAATATTCCTCACGTCTATTCCGACTATACCGAGCTGCTACTGAATCCCGAGATTGATGCTATCAGTATTTGTACTTGGAATAATTCGCATTCCGAGATTAGCATCGCTGCCCTGCAAACGGGCAAACATGTATTGGTGGAAAAACCGCTCTGCAAAAACGTAGAGCAGGCGCTTGCCGTGGAAAAAGCAGTTCATGCTTCTGGCAAGATGCTCCAGGTCGGATTCGTCCGCAGATATGCATCAAATACACGCATCGTCAAAGCCTTCATTGAAAGCGGTGATATCGGTCCTATCTACTATGCTAAGGCCTCCTGCATTCGAAAATTGGGCAATCCGGGAGGCTGGTTCTCGGACGTTGAGCGTTCCGGTGGCGGTCCTCTGATTGATGTTGGCGTGCATGTCATCGATCTATGCTGGTACCTCATGGGTCGGCCCAAAGTAGCATCAATTAGCGGTAATACGTATAAGAAGCTCGGAAACCGTTCTAATGTCCAAAACCTGAAGTTCTACAAAGCGACAGATTACAACGCGGAGCACAATACCGTAGAGGACATGGCCAATGCGCTCATCCGATTTGATAACGGAGCCTCCCTCCTAGTAGACGTTAGCTTCACCCTTCATGCCAAGCAGGATGAATTAACGGTCAAGTTGTATGGGGAGCAAGGCGGCGTGGAACTGGAGCCTGAACTGACGATAATTACAGAGAAGCATGACACCATTCTCAATAGCACGCCTCAGATTAATGACCTATCCTTTGACTTTACAGCAGGATTCCAGGATGAAATCAATTATTTCATTGAAGTCTGTCAGGGCACAAAGACTACACTTAGCCCCGTGGAGGACGGTGTGGAAATGATGAAAATTTTATGCGGAATTTATGAGTCGAGCAAGCTCGGAAAAGAGATCCACTTCACTTAGACAATTTCAATTAACAAATAACTTTAACTGAGACATATTAAACCTTAATGTATCGCACATGAAAGGAACCTCCAACCCATCGTAAATCGTATGCAATTATCGGATTAACACGAATCTGAAAATTTTCATTTAGAAAATAACAATGATTGTGTTATCCTATAATTCCCTTGTTAATTGATATTCTTACAGATTGTATTTCTACTCGAATGGTTCACACTTCAACACTGTCTCTTAGATCTGCATGAATACTAATGAAGATTATCATTTCAAATAAAGGGACTGCCTTGAAGCAATCCCTCTTTTTTTGACCATAGATTAATATATTAGTAAGTCTAAAATCTAAAATCGTGCCCTACTCTACTATTCATAAATCTACTAGGTTGCATTCAACTGATTCATTGCCATTAAGACCGCACCACTCGCTGCATCTTTTTTAGCAATAATACATTCCAAGTCGGAATAGCGTTGGTTCAGCATTTCTTCAAAAGCAGTCCGCACACAGGTAGCATTGAGTAATACACTACCCGCCATAGCGAGGGTTCCTTTTTGAAGCGCTAGCTTTTCAACGACTGGTACTACCAATTCACACAATGAGGAAGCGCTTTGGTTAGCAATCGATAGTGCAGCTGCATCACCTAATGCGCATGCTTCCGACACGATCGGTGCCAAAGCTGCAATGTCTTTTTTATTGGTAGTCTTATCATACACAAACTTGATAATCTGCTGTACATTCTCCACTTGAAGTTGCTTATACACCAATCTAGTGATTTCAGTTTGTGGTATTCGACCATCATGCGCCTGAACTACGGCCGTAAGTACGTCTCTTCCCATACTATACCCGCTACCCTCATCATCAATGAGGTGACCGAATCCACCCGTGCGATGAGAACTTCCGGATTCATTCTTCCCATAACAGATAGATCCCGTACCAGCGATTAGTATCAACCCATGTAATTGTTCTTGCGCACCGTAAAGGCTCGTTTCGTGATCGCCCGTTATAGTCAACCCTCCCTGATACCCACACGCTCTAACTTCGGCTTCTAAACGTGAAATAACCGTAGGATGACTAACACCAGCCGCACCAATACAAATCTGTACACAATGCTCCAATCCACCGCATACACTTGAAATGGTTGTGCAAATCTCTTGTATGCTCTGGCGAACACTAGCTTCGTCATGTCCATTATAGTTAATAGCACCAGATGTAAAGGAATGCACTACGAATCCAGTCTCGTCGGCAATGGTCACCGCAGTTTTGGTACCGCCACCATCCCACCCTGCAACATATCTCATCCATGATCACTTCCTTATTCCTGTAATTACAACGCTGTACTCAATATACCGGACGGTGCAATAGTGCCGCTCAAGATTTGTACTAATGAGTCAAATACTAAGGGTGTATATTCAAAAGCCACTAATCCGCATAGTTCTCCAGGAAGCTTATCCAGATCATATGGACTTCCGAGAGCTATAGCCATAACCTGATGGCCTTCAGCGTACAATTGATGTACGAGTTCTAATTGACCGGTATTACGAATCCCATTAAAAAGACCCACAATGACCTTTGAATATCCCCGCACATGGTTTAGCGTTTGTTGAATTTCATCTTGGTCAGGATTAATATTGATCATCTGAGATGCAGTAGAAAAGGCAGTAGACATCGCTTCTGGGAATGAGAGCTCTGTATTTACACTACTAGAAGCCATCGTTGAACGATAGGCATAACTCCCTACAAATACAGCATCTTTGTCATTTGGCTCAATCGTTAGCAATTCACCTCGAACATGGCAAATACTTTCTAGACTCATGGCTGCAATGGCGCGACGATGCGTTGCACAACCTACGATAGACAAGTCCGATCCCGATGCGTTACCATATTTCTTCTTATAATAGAGTACCTTTTCCACTGCTTCATCTATGATGCTCATTGGCAGTTGTCCAGACTGTACAGCACACTCTATTAATTCCACTGTTTCTATGACAAGCGAAGGTGTATGGCTGATATAGATCATGTGCACCCCTGCATTTAACGCGGCAAATGCCCCTTGAGCCGTACCATAATATTGTTGGATCGCATCCATCTCTAAACAATCGGAGATGACAAGTCCATCATAACCCAATTTATTTTTCAACAAATCCGTGATGATAGTTCTAGACATAGTCGCAGGTACTCTCTCTTTTTCAATCGAGGGAAATAGAATATGCGCACTCGTGATACATTCCGCTCCGTTTTCAATCGCGGTAATAAAAGGCTGCAGCTCCAAACTCATCAATTCCTCTAGAGACTTATCTATCACGGGTAGCCCTAGATGGGAATCAACAGCTGTGTCACCATGACCAGGAAAATGCTTGATGGATGCTAGCACTCCTCCGTCCTCGTCCTGTAACCCCTTCATCATTTGCACACCGTATTCTTCCACAATGTCTGCTGTATCACCATAAGATCGCACGTTAATTACTGGATTCAATTTATTATTATTAATGTCCAGCACAGGAGCCAGATTATGATTAATACCTAACACACGTAATTCACGAGCCGTAATGCGTCCTGCGGTATAAGCATTTTCCGGACGTCCCGTTGAAGCTATCGCCATAGCACCAGGAATATTGACTGCATCCTCAGGTAAACGCGTCACCCTACCCCCTTCTTGATCGATAGATATCAGAGCATCATATCCTGTACTGTCCTTTATCAACGATTGTATCTCTCCACATAATTCCTGAAGTTGAACCTTATTCGCTACATTGTGGGAGAACAATATCACATTTCCGATTTTATAATCCGTGATTAAATGTCTTAGATCATCCGTTATGGTCTGTTCTGGAAATCCGGTTACGATGAGTTGACCAATCTTTTCTCTCAATGATAGATGATTCATGCGACCTCTTCTCCTTTAGTACAGATGATATTGCTGTTTGATCTCTGTAAATTCAAGACTTTCCAGACGGAATTGCTCCAGAAGGTTCGATAGATCTAGAGAATCGTCACGATACAACTTATCCCCACACAACAGATCAATAAAAGGTCTAGCGTTTTCCTTCACAGGTGGCAAGAAGGCAAATTCATCGTATAGATGCTTAATGGTATACATTAGCGTAACACCCGTCGCCACAGCGTGAAAGCTCCGAGAATTAGTTATATAAAGCTGTACTCCCCCGCAAAGTTCTCCTTGATGTTTTGAAAATGCAGGTTTGAAAAATACAGGACGGAACAACACCCCCGGGATTCTCAATGCATTCATTTCATTCGCAAGTTGCTCACTTTGAATAAAAGGTGCACCTATGATCTCAAAAGGAAAGGTCGTTCCTCTACCCTCAGATAGATTCGTCCCTTCAAATATGCAAGTACCGCTATACAGAAGGGCTGATTCAAACCGTGGAATACCCATAGATGGCTGTACCCAGATTCGTCCGGTTTCAGGGAATTGCATCTTCCTCTCCCAGCCTTCGCACCGCACCACATTCAGTTCACAATTCCACTTCATCTGGTCGTTGGCCATTATAGCTACCTCGCCGGCAGTCAACCCATAACGAACACTAAGAGGATAGTTGCCGACAAAAGATTGATAGCCCTGCTTTAGGATATTTCCTTCTACCGTCACACCATCTAGCGGATTCATTCGGTCGAGAACGACAAATTCTTTACCCGCTTTAGCACAGTCTTCCAGAGCATAGAGCATCGTATAGATATAGGTATAATAGCGTACTCCCACATCCTGAATATCGTATACGATAAGATCTACCTCATCCAACATTTCCTGAGTTAATCGCTTGGAATCCTTACGATACAGGCTATGTACAGGCACACCCGTCATAGGATCTAGATAAGTTTCTACTAGAGCCCCCGCATCTAAATCCCCGCGTACCCCATGCTCTGGTGAGAACAAGGCGGCTAGATTGAAATTCTCGTGCAGAATTTCAATCGTGGATACAAAATCGTTGTTTAATCCCGTTGGTGCTGTAATTAGCCCCAGCCGCTTCCCTTGGAATAAGTGAGTATACTGTTCAATACAGTCAATACCGTTTTGGATCATAGCGCCCTCCGACCAATTAGAGTATGATTCGGCAAATGACTGTAACAAGTTATTGTTACAGTTATTCCCTATGCCATCTATAAGTTCGTGACTTTTTGAACAACCTCTCTATAATTCAGTTCTAAGTACACGCATCGTTTCTTCTGGAATCATGAACGTCTCTGCATATTCTTTCCGAGCTTCAATACCGCGAACTCTGGATAAGTGTTTGTAATATTCTAAGTAAGGAAAGGACTTACTTCCTGTGACGAACCAGTGCTGAGACACGGCCTTAATCCATAGATCATAAGCTTCTTGGGAGAAATCCACATACACATAAGGTTTATAATCCACGGCATCCTCCCAGTTCTCCGCATAATATAGTTTGGATGCAAAGAACGCAGGTTTTTCCCTTTCGAATGATGCTAAGCCAGCAAAAAAGCGTGCATCATTAACAATGAGATGTGTCGTCATATGATCCTTGTGCATGCTGTTCTTAAAGTGTGTGATAATAATATTCGGCTTCACCTCACGAATAACATCACACACGCGAAGACGCATTTCCTGATTATCTTGTAGTTCTCCGTCCGGAATATCGAATACGATGGATTCTCCACCCAACATCTCTGCAAAAGCCTTAGCCTCATTCACCTTCTGCACACGATACTCAGCCATATCTCTTCCTGCCGGAACACCACGTTCACCTGCGGTCAGTGCTAATGTCACAATACGATCACCCTTAAGAGCGTGACTTGCTAATACACCTCCTGCAGTTAGTTCAGCATCTCCCACATGTCCACCAATAGCTAAGATCGTAATTTTGGATTCACTCATCATTTAAGCTCCCTTCTCATGACAGAAAATTCTTTAGCGTGTCGAAACCCAGCCTTCTCGTAAATACGCATGGCAGGATTGTTTCTTCCAGTAAACAGAGACATATATACGGTATCGATATTCTGGAATGCTTCACACATTTTGAAGAAAAGAATGCTACCTAGACCATGTCCCCCATGCTTGGGATGTACCCCAATTCCGGCAAAAAATGCTCTTCCATTATCCTGACGGATGACTGGACCAGCGAATCCCACGACATTCCCTTCATAAGCGGCAACTACTATTGGAACACCTTCTGCCATATATTTAGGAATTTGTGTATTCCATAAGGAATTATCCAATCCGGCTAACATATCTTCCATTCCGGTATGCCTTTCTAGATCGAATTCTTCCACTCGATATCCTTCGGTAATTACCTTTGCTTCCTTGGCTTTCACATCTTCTGGAATGTAGAAATCAGCTAGATTCATATACATGGCGCACTCTCTCGAACGATCTATGTATCCTTGATTTAATAGAAACGTAAATAGCGAACTATCAATAGGTACGCCAGGTGCATTGTTATGCTCATGACCCGGTGTGTCTGGTATAATCCATGGTAATAACATCGGATTGAAGAACAATACATCAGCCTGCTGTTTCCCTAAATACTGAAAGCGATGCTCTAAAGCATCTAACATCAACTTATAGTTTTCGTCCGTTATGTAGTCATCGGATAGAATGATACAGGTGATATATCCTGCCACATCTCCTAAGGGTAGATCGTCCCCTGTACATCCACAGGCGAAGCCTTTTACTAGATCAGATTCCAATAGAACAAATGTTGTTTCCTTATCAAAATAAGGATTAGACAAGAAGATCTCCGCGAAGCTACACTCCGTAAGCTCCTTATACCCATCTTGCACGGCTTCCCTGTTCCACAAAGTGAGAACTTCATCCATATACTGATTGTCCCAAGACTTAATCATGATCGTTACCTCCAACCTAGTAGGTCTAGTAAGATATCTCCCCTATGAATTCGTCATATTATCCTTTGACCGCACCAACAGTAACACCTTCTAAAAAATATTTTTGTAAGCTGAAAAAGAGGATAAACATAGGAAGAGCAGATATGGTTGCACCCGCCATCATTGGTGCGAAGTAAGTCGTATTTGCAAATTTAAAGTTCTTCAATCCAACCTGAATGGTCTGCATATCCATCGTATTCGTAACAAGGAATGGCCAGAAGAACGTATTCCAACTTTCCATAAAGGTGAGAATCGCCATAACAGCCAATATGGTCTTGGACAACGGAAGAATGATTCTAGTAAAGATCTGAAACTGATTACACCCCTCAATCTTGGCACATTCGAGTATTTCTTTCGGAATGGATGTCATAAACTGTTTGGCAAGAAAAATATTATATACCGTTACTAGTCCTGGTAGGATCAACGCTTTATAGGTATTCTGAATATGAAACGTATTTACGATAAGGATGTACAAAGGCACCTGCGTAACCTGATATGGAATCATCATGGCAACGAGAAGTAATGCAAACAATAGCTTACTGCCTCTAAATTTAACTTTGGCAAATGCATATCCCGCTAGACTAGCAAAAAGTACATTTGATATCATGACACTTGTTGCCACAATGAGAGAGTTTAAAAGCCATCTGTAGGAATACTCACTGTAATTAAAGAAGAACTTATAGGAATCCAAAGATATTTTGGTAGGGAATAAAGAATAACTCATTGCGCCAGCTTCGACAGGATCTCCTAAGGAAGAAATAATCATAAAATAAATTGGGAATAACGTCGCCAATGCGAAGAGTAACAGTGCAGCGATGATCACACCATTTCTGACATTCTTTACTGCTTTATTCCCGGTATGATTGTTATATAATGACATATCTGCTCCTCCTCTCTTTTAATACTCTACATCATTGCCCATAAACTTAAATTGGATAAATGCTATTACCGCAATTATCAGCGCTAATATTAAGGATTGAGCTGCTGCTTCACCGAATTCAAAATATTTAAATGCGTTATTAAAGATGAGCAATCCCACCATCGTTGTAGAATTGTCGGGACCTCCACCTGTCATTAAGTACGCATTTTGAAATACTTGGAACGAACCAATGACGCCTGTTACTAACAGAAATAACGTCGTCGGTTTCATACAAGGAAGGACTATGTACCATATTTTATGAAAGAAATTTGCTCCATCAATCTCGGCAGCTTCATAGTAAGTTTCATCTATGCCCAATAATCCCGCGATGTAGATGATGATACTTGTACCATGACTAGATAACCACGCCATAATAACTAAAGAAAGCATTGATGTACTACTAGAGCCTAACCAGTTCTGGTTCTCTACTCCGATTAAAGCCAAAAGTTTGTTGAAGATTCCCGTTGTCATCGGATCATAGATCCACAGCCAAACGACTGATAATGAAACACCGGAAACAACAGCTGGAAGGTAATAGATCGCTTTAAAGGTTGTCTGCATCCATTTTCTCAAGGGTAGAACCAGTACAGCAACAGCAAACGAAATAAATAAAGCCACCGGAACCGTTAAAATGGTATACACGACCGTATTCTTTATTGATTTCCAAAACAAGGAGTCCGTTAATGAACTAATATAATTATCCAGCCCTACAAAAGTGGAGCCCAACGGTTTGTAATCCTGAAAACTGATGATAAAGGCGCTGACCACAGGGTACGCTGTAAATAATGCAAATGTAACTAAAGCCACTGCAATAAATGCATATGCCCAACCTTCATCAGCTTTTATCCATTTCATCCTTTTTGGTTGTTTTCTGAATACGTTTTGTTTTTTTATTGGTTTTGCTGATTGAATCATCATGCACCCCCCCTTTTTATCAACAACATCTCTTGTGAACATATACCGGATCGTCGTGTAGGGTCATACGACGATCCGATTCAATATCCTAATCTACTACAATGCCGTCTTCACCAAATTCTTTAATGGCTGCTTTTTTAACAGCCTCATACATTGCTTCAGGTGTAATCTCGTCCGCAAGTAACGCTTGTAATTTAGGTACAATCACTTCATCTTCAAGTTTGATTGCTTTTGCCCCTAAATCTGCTGGGATATCTGGACGAGCAGGTGTAGCATGAGAGAGTAGAACTTCTACCGCTGCAACATTATCTGGATTTCTTTCAACCGTCATACTTTCTGCAGCTGTTCTACCACTCTTCGTAATATGTGCTGCGAAGAGATCATTGTTAGTCGTTGCGGCAACCTTACCGCTAGCTAAGAAATAAGCTGCTTTCACAACATTATCTTTATGCTCAGCTGTAGGTTCTTTCTTGCCGCGGAATGTGACATATCCATCAACAACCGTACTCGCCATGGCTTCTTCTCCTAAGAAAGTAGGAACTGGCAAGACAATATACTGAGCTTCAATACTTTCTGCAACAGCACTACCATCATTGGCTTTGATCTTCTCATTATTCTGATTAACGTTATTCTCAAAAGTAGCTAGGCCTTTTCCTGTGATCATAGTTTGACCTGTAAGGAACATATTCCAACGTTTACCTGCATCAACCGAGCTGAGCTCTTTAGGCATTGAACCATCATCAATCAATTCACGAACTGCTTTTAATACTTCCAAATAATTTTTGCTCGTGTAAGCGAATTTCAAATCTTTATTAAAGGCGGCCGGCATCCCTGCGTTTTTGATTAGTATGGTTAAGTAATCTTTCGATGCAACACCCGCAGTTGCAAATACGAATCCGTAACGAGAAGTCTTACTTCCATCCTTAACTACACCTTTCTTGATAGCTTCACGGAATTCCTCATAAGTCCAACCTTTTTGCTGAACACTTTTCCAATCAATTCCCGCTTCTTCTAGAAATGCTTTATTACCACCTAATGCATGAACTTCCATATAGCCTGGCAATCCATAAAGACCATCTGCTCGTTTCATATATTCAAGTGGCTTCTCATCATAATCCGCTATCATTTCTGGCGTTACTGTATCCGTTATGTCCATTAACATTCCTTGATCCATATATTTAGAGATTCCATCTGAACCGATGAAAGCAATATCTGGAGGACTGCCCGCATTGACCTGCGTGTCTAGCTTTTGCGTCATATCTTCCCAACTTGCAGGCTCTATTTTTAAAGTCAGATTAGGATATAAAGCCGTAAATTCCTTCTCCATTTGTGCAAAGTTTTCTTGGAAATGACCCGAAACGGGTGGTAGTAGAGCTGTAATCGTATCTTTTGCCACAGTTGTCGTTGTTCCTGATCCTGAAGTGTTACCTTGATTAGAACCTGCGTTATTCGATGAGCTTCCACATGCTGTCATTGTCGTCAATGCCATAGTTGCAACCAAAAGTGATGAAAAAATCCGAACTTTTCTACTCATAATAATAAGCCCCCCTCAAGGTTAACTACATGATTACACTTCGAATAATGATGATTAGACTACATCACTGTGCTGAACGTACGAATTGCTTTTTTCAAATTGCCTTCACTTCGCTCCAATGCTAGATCTGCCATCTCTGCATCCAATCCAGTTTTGATCATCATAATCGCAAGTTTGCAATTCATCGATGCCTTCTCTAAATATTGTTTGGCTGTTGTAGAATTCTCACCCGTTGCAGCCTCAATCATGCGAACCGAGCGATCAACTAACTTGATATTACTTGCTCTTAAATCCACCATAAGGTTGTTATACGTCTTCCCAAGTTTCACCATCGTAGCCGTAGATAACATATTAAGAACCAGCTTCTGAGCAGTACCTGCCTTCAATCTTGTAGAACCCATAATTACTTCTGGTCCAACTACTGGAGCAATACATACATCACAGACACCTTCAAATTTAGAATTCTCGTTATTCACTAAACCGATGGTTGCGGCACCGATCTCTTTGGCTTTGATCAGGCTCGCAATAACAAATAAAGCGCTTCCACTTGAAGATATTCCAATAACTGCATCCTCAGAAGTAACCCCACACCGCTCGATTAGCGCTATTCCTTCCTCTGCATTATCTTCAAATCCCTCAACAGCCGTTCTTAGAGCCGAATCACCACCAGCAATATATCCTTGTGCTAGAACAGGATCAATCCCGAAGGTAGGCGGACATTCTGATGCATCAAGCACACCTAATCTTCCTGAGGTACCAGCCCCAACATAAAACATTCTGCCACCATTCTTAAGGACACGATGTAAAATATCAACGGCTTGGGTGATTTGTGGAATTACTTTTCCAACCGCTGCAGGCACCTTAGAATCCTGTTGATTCATAAGTTGTAGCATTTCCTCAGTCGTACATTCATCGATCATCAGTGTTTCAGGATTAATTCCTTCTGTAATCAATCCCGCGAGATACTGATCCATTAGCCAACCTCCTTCAACATATTAAATTGCGATAGTTAATTGTACGAATTGTGTCATGTTACATAACACGTTGTTTACTTAAGCTAATATTAAATGGATACTTAAATTCCGTCAATAGTTTTTGAAATAAAAAATCATAATGATTTACAATATTGTTTTTTTATTTCTTTCAGAACACAAAAAGGCATCAACTCCTTTATAATCAGTCGATGCCTTTTTCAATACTTCTTTAACGATGTTTACTCGACAATATGTTATACGTTTTTCTCAAATATTTTTTTACATTTTTGTATTCGACACTAGCTACTCCCGAAAAAAGAATATCAATAATCGTAAGCATAGCAATTCGTGATCCCATAGCTCCGCTCCTAATCGTAAGTTCTGGCGTAGAGATATTGAGCACAATTCTAGCTTTATCCGCTAGCTCACTTTTATTATATTTGGTAATCGCTATACAACATGCACCATTCTTATTTGCCATATCTAGCGCTTCCAGAATCTCTACCGTTTTACCTGAATTGGAAATAAAGATTGCAACATCATTCTTCCCCAACAATGAAGCAGCAGAGAGTTGACTATGTCCATCCGTATACGTATGGCACATTTTATTAATTCGGGTGAATTTCTGTTCTGCATCCTTACCCACTAGACCTGAAGCACCGATCCCAAAAAACACAATCCGTTGGCTACGAATAAGTGCTTTCACAGCACGTTCTACCTCATTCCGATCAAGGATGCTTAGGGTATCTTCGATAGATTTACAATTATTTCTAGAAACATTAGAAATGATAATTGATATATCATCACCTGGTTGAATATCGGTGTACTGATCCTTCTGCTCCTCATCCATAGACCCAAGTGAAGCAGAAATACTCACAATAAAATTACGATATCCGCTGTACCCCAATGTTTTACAGAATCGAAGAACAGATGCATCACTCGTCTTACTCAGTTGTGCAAGATTCTTTATCGAAAGGTGTGGAATTTCATCTAAATTATCCAGAATAAATTCGGCTACCATTCTTTCAACCGGGGTCAGACTATCCTTCATATTCCGAATCTTAATTAAAATATTATCATTAGTTATCATCCATTTACCTACTCACAATGAAATTATCCCATCTACACTGGTACTCATTGAACACGATCTTAGAACGATACTTCCAATAGAATTTACATCTTATCTTAAATGCTTTTATCCTTAAATACAATAATTTTACAATAAATCATTTAAAAATATACACCGCTATCTGAAATTTTATTTCAGAATATTTAAACAAAATAGTTTTTTTATTCTATTTTATATTGTAACTTTTCTAAATCCCGTGCTATACTATCGTCAAAAATAAGTCGCTTAATCAAGTCATACTCAACCAAAGGTGGATTCGATGACAAAAAACAATTTGAAGATCGCAATTATTGGCTCTGGTAGCACCTATACCCCCGAATTGATTGAAGGAATGATTAAACGCAAAGACGTTTTACCTATAAGTGAACTTGTACTTATGGATATTGATGTAATGAAACTGAACACAGTAGGTAAACTTTGTGAACGCATGATTCACGCTGCGAATATGTCATGTCGTGTGACTATGACTCAAGATCTGGATGAAGCACTATTACATGCTGACTTTGTACTTGGGCAGATCCGTGTTGGCAAGCTACCTGCTAGAGTGTTGGATGAGCAGATTCCTCTGAAGTATGATTTAATTGGCCAAGAAACCTGTGGAATTGGAGGCTTTTTTAAAGCTATGCGTACCATTCCTGTCATGCTTCATATCGCGGAACGCATGAAAGAACTCTGCCCTGAGGCTTGGCTTATCAATTTCTCCAATCCCGCTGGAATTATTACAGAAGCCATACTCAATCACACAGATGTGAAGATGCTTGGTCTATGTAATGTTCCTTACAATATGTTCAAGAGCATTCGTGATACCCTCGATTTACAACAACCCAACATTACCTATGTAGGACTCAACCACTTAAGTTGGATAACTGCCATTGAAGAAGAAGGAAAGGATTATCTGAGAACGGCGCTTGATATGGGGCTCAACAGTGAAGCTATGAAGAATATTCCTTCTAGTGGATTTAGTAAAGAGTTAATCCAAATGGTTGGAGCCATCCCTTCAAGTTATATGGAGTACTATTATTTCAAAGAGAAAAAACTAAAACTCATCAAAGAAAGTGAATTAACCCGTGGGGAGAAATGTATTCAGATTGAAGAAGACCTATTAAAGATATATATGGATTCTGAGCTCCATACGAAACCAGACCTTCTCTCTACTCGAGGCGGAGCTAATTATTCTGAAGTGGCGATCAGCTTAGTGGATGCTATTTATAATGACAAGCAAGAGGTTCATGTTGTCAACCTCCTTAACAAGGGTGCACTAGATTTCATGGAAGACTCCGATGCCATTGAGGTATGTGCCGTTGTTGGTAAAGATGGCGCTAAACCAATTAAGATTAACGATTTCAACAATCAACATATCATCGATTACATGCGTATGGTTAAAGCTTATGAGCGTGAGACGGTAGCTTCCGCCGTATCCGGCAATGAAGATGCCGCTATGCGAGCGTTATTAATGAATCCATTGGTTGGAGACTACGATGTAGCGTACGCTTGTTTTAATGAAATGAAAGAAGCCCATAAAGCCTATCTCCCACAGTTTTTTCAAGGGGAACACTCTTCCAAATAACACACCAACGACCTAGAGCCGTGTAGAATTCTATTCTTATATTGAAGAAAAGGTGGCGTTATGGACAAGAACTACGTTATTGGCGTTGATGGCGGTAATAGCAAAACCGATTATTTTCTGTATGATATCCATGGCAACTTTGTCGATCACATAAATACGGGTACTTGCAGTCATGAGCGATTTCCTGATGGATATATAAGTGCATATGGCATCATGAATGAGAATATTCAGCACCTGCTTACACGTAATCATCTAACCATGCATGATATTGCAGCTGGCGCCTTCGGATTGGCTGGAGCTGACGTCCCGTCTCAAAAGGAGAATCTATGTCAGGTTATTGAACGCATCGGATTTACGAATTATGCTGTGGACAATGACTCTTTTCTAGGGGTGAAGGCTGGTAGCCACAAAGGATACGGGATCTGCTCCATTAATGGATCTGGCACTTCAACTGGAGGAATCTCTCCTAGCGGAAATCGCCTACAAGTTGGTGGTGTGGGCAGTGAGCTATGTGGTGATGAAGCAGGAGGTTACTATTTAGGACGAAAAGTACTCCGTGCAGTATATGACTCCTTCTATCGTATGGGCCGAGCAACTCAAATGACTGAACCCGTCATGGAACTTCTACAGTTACCCAGTAAAGAATTGTTTATTGAACACGCTGTAGATCGAGTAGCAAAGAGGAACCTGCCCAATACACAACTCATGCAAATCATGTTCGCTGCAGCAGATCAAGGTGATTCCGTTGCTTATGATATCATAGATAACTCGGCTAACCAGTTAGCACATTCCACGGTAGGATGTATGCACAATCTACACTTTGAACATGAAGTCGATATCATTCTGGCTGGTTCTGTGTGGGTCAGAGCAGAGAGCCCCTTACTTTTCAATTTATACAAAAAAGAAGTTGAGCGCTTAACACACCACCACTGTAATTACATCATTCTAAAAGTCCCACCAGCAACGGGTGCTGTTCTATGGGCACTGGAACTGGCTTGGAATCATCCCGTGAAATCGGGAATTCGCCGGAAAGTTATTGATTCTATAGTGAATTTGCCAGCGAATGAATCTATCTAACCCATGATCCTATTGGCATATCTATTTAGATTTATCTTCTGAAACAAGCAAAAACTCAGCATGGAGCCATGCTGAGTTTTACTTATTTCAAATCCTACAAAGGTAAATCCTTTCCTTTAAATACTTTCATCCCAACTCCATATAAAACAAACCCAACTACGATCAGGATTAGAAAGGGAACTTCATACCCACTTCCCGCCATAATAGATGGTTTATCAAACAGTGAATTCAGTGATAGATACTTGAAGAACTCCAAGCTCTTACTTAACTCTGATATCATTTTCAGCAAAAAGAAAGCTAGAGGTATTCCTGTACCCCAGGCTAGTGAGTGTTTAGAAAGGTTAAATATACACGAAGCGATGAAAGTGATTCCGCTAATAGCGAAATGTAATAAAAAACAACCAAAAATGAGTAGTAAAAAGGTTGAAGTATCCATAGCATGAGGTTGAAATATCATTTCTGCCAGAAGCCCTACTCCCCCTACAATGAAAAACATAAGAAATAGTGAACCGATAAAATATACCGCTTGTGTCAACGCAACTCTATTTCTTGTGATGGGTGTGGACAGAATGTATGCCATAGATCCTCGATCTACTTGATCTGCAATCAATTTATTACCCACAATAATGGAATAAATCATTGGAAATATAATTGCGATAATTCCAAAATAGGCATTATTTATAAATCCCAATAGACTGTTCGCATCTCCCAAAATAGCTTTTAATGGAGTCCCTCCCATGATACCACTGAAATCTTCTAACGTAGCTGGCGTAAAGAATGAGATAACAATTACTAAGTACAGACATAGAACAAGTGTAAAGATCAGGAAGAGTTTAACATTCGATCTAATCGTTTGTTTCAGCAAAGGTTTACTTACCAACTTCTTCACCCCCGTACAAGTGCATGAAATACTCTTCCAATGAGAATTTAATCTCTGATAAGTATTTCAGGTTATAGTTAATCATGACTTGAATGAGTGTATTGATATCCTTGTCTTGCACGATAATCCTCACTTGATTTTTGGTTTCATTCATTTCTTGAAAATCCAAATCTTCTTTACAGAACCTTTCAAAGTCATCTTGTGTGTCAAATTCAATTTGATATGTTTTTCTTTCTGTATGTTTTATTTCGTCCGTTGAAATCGTAGAAATAAGCTTACCCTGTCTAATAATCCCGATTCTGTCACAAGTTCCTGCTACTTCTTCCAACATGTGTGAAGACATCAATATGGTTTTCCCTTGTTTCTTTTCCTCTTGAATGAGTTCAACAAAGGTACTTTGCATCAAAGGATCTAGACCACTTGTAGGTTCATCAAGAACAAGTACTTTAGGATTATGCATAAAAGCACATACGATGCCTATTTTTTGCTTCATTCCTTTGGACATCCGTTTTAAATCACCCGTCGGGTCTAGCTGGAACTTTTCAATGAGATAGTGAGCTTTCGTCATATCCTTTAGCCCTCTCATATCAGCCATCATTTTGATGAACTGAGATCCCGTCATATCGTTTGGAAAAGCAATTTCACCTGGTAAATACCCCAACTCTTGTTGGATTAAGTCTGGTTGCTCCCAACTGTTTAATCCGTCGACCCATGTATCACCTTTTTGAGGCTTAGTAAAACCTAAGATATGTCTAATCGTCGTTGTTTTACCCGCTCCATTGGGTCCAAGGAATCCGAACACTTCACCTTCTTGGATTTCAAAAGAAATATCAAACACACCTTTAGAATTTCCATAATCCTTGATTAAATGATCAACCTTTAAAACGGCCATCCGACTCACTCCTTTTTAAGACAACCTATTTCCCCTTATAATTATTCATATGTAAATGTGCCCGAAACATCTCCATAACGTCTGGAAGCTCATCTTTTGATTGCCAATTGTCAACATCCCATATTCCGGATTGTTTGAACGCTCTTGGGCAATGAATAAAACACTCTTCCACTTCAATGATGACAGCAATTCCCGTTGTCTTCCCCTTCCATTGCATATCACGGATAAGTGCTTCATTACGCGAAAGAGTTGCTCTCCCATTTATACGAAGTACTTCCTGCAAAGATGGAATAAGAAAAATCATACCCACCTGTGGATTTTCCAGCATATTTACCATTGAATCTATACGACGATTACCTGGACGGTCTATAAAAGCAATGTGCTTGTGATCCAACACTTTAACGAACCCTGCCTGATCTCCCCGTGGAGATACATCGGCTCGTCCGTTCGTAGCTGAGGTTGCTAGGAAAAAAAGTGGCGATTGAGCGATATAATTCTCTATATGTGAATCAATTTGTGAGACCATCTTCATAACTACAGCTTCATGTGGTTCTCCAATGATGTCTTTTAACTCTTCAACCGATCTTATGATATCGTTCTTCCATACATCTTCCATTGGTTATCTTCTCCTAAGGTGTGGATTAATTTACTCTCCTTCATTCCAGGCAACTTTCAAGTACTTTCTATATAATTGATCTAATAGCTCCGTTGGGTCGTCCAGTTCACTATTATATGAATTAGCAAACGCAGTAAGATGTTCGATCTCTTTATCAATGTAATCATTTATTACAGCTACACGATTTTCTAAGTCTAATTCTTCTCCAGCCATTTTCCGTTTTAGCAAATCCTCAATCTCTTGTCTCAATTGTTCATCCGTAACAAGATCTGATACTAATTCTTGAAAGAGAATTGGTGGATTGGTATTGTACTTCTCGATCCATTTGCACGCTAATATCGGTCTGAGCACGTAGAAGTATTTCTTAATCTTGACTTGATCACCTTGTAAATACTGTCTAAAGTTCCCTTTGGCCATACTCAGATAGTGGTGTAATGATGCTCTTGGTGAGAACACCTGGTGTCTGAGTCTCAACATTTCTTCTTTAAATCCAAATGATTCATCATATATAATTTCGGATACCAACCACTCTAATAATGGAGGATTCGATTTTCTGAATAATTTCAACGCTTTTCTGATATCCCAGCCATTGATATCTAGCATATCATTAATAGGAACCTCAATAACATCCCTTTTATCAT
The DNA here is from genome assembly GCF_059445505.1 of Paenibacillus sp. Y301. NCBI lineage: Bacteria > Bacillati > Bacillota > Bacilli > Caryophanales > Paenibacillaceae > Paenibacillus > Paenibacillus sp. Y301. The sequence continues at coordinate 242,300 of NZ_JCAIUL010000009.1, forward strand.
CAATCGATAAATACCACTCTGGGTGTCTTATATATACGAACCGAACATCATAATCACTATCTTGAGAAGGAAATCCCCACGCACGACTACCCGACTCCACTGCGAAGAGAATCTTCACGTTATGTTGTAGTTCTATTTCTCTAAGTTTCTCTACTATTAAACTTTTCATTTCATTGATTCTCCTCTTTCATTGATGATTACTCATTCTAAAGCCTGCATACAACGATCTCAATATCTGTATCATAAATTATGAATATTCGTCATATCAACTTGATCTATTTACGGGACCGGAGGATGAAAAGCTTCTCAGGCTAGGGAAGGCTCTAGATGGTATTCAATCCAGATACGGCAAGGTCTCCGTTGTGAAGGACTGCTCGCTTACTGAAGCCGGTACCGCGATTAGTAGTGCTCAAAAAATTGGAGATCATACACAATGATTCATGAACACACAGCAATGTTGCCACAATGCATAGGATAACAGAACAAGAGGATATCCTGAAGCCATTATTAGATGAGAATCGCCTTGATGAATTAAATACACTTCTAATTGGCTCCATCGATCCGCATACACATACCCTAACCCTTTTAGATTTATCTGGAGTTGAACCTCCTACGACTAAAGTCGCAGGATTCCTACGCTAATACTCCTATCGGAGTAAGGTAAGTAGGCTATCCCCGTAGTCCCTACGGTTTTCTTTTTTATGCGGAAAGAAGTCTTTTCGCTTCTTGAAGAATATTGATGCTGGCATTGTGGTCTCGTTCCTGATGGGTTCCGCATTGCGGGCAGTCCCATTCCCGAATGGATAGCCTCTTGGCTTCTTTGTACTGAAATCCGCAACATGAACACAATTGCGAAGACGGAAACCATGGACTCACCGCCACAATTTGTTTGCCATACCATTTCGCCTTGTATTCCAATTGTCTACGGAACTCAGCCCAAGACACATCTGCGATACTTTTGGCTAACCGATGGTTCTTGACCATATGGGATACTTGTAAATCTTCAATAGCAATGAGGTCGTGGCTTTTGACCAATGCCGTTGAGTGTTGATGCAAGAAATCCATTCTGGCGTTGACAATTTGTTCGTGAAGTCGGGCTACCTTGATTTTTTGCTTATACCAATTAGAAGAACCCATCGTTCTTCTGGATAAAGTGCGTTGTTCTTTTTTTAATTTTTGTTCTCTGTTTCGCAGGAAATGTAGATTATCTATTGGTTTTCCTTGACTTAACACTGAAAATTGTTTAATACCTAAGTCAATGCCGACTTCCTGATGGGTTTTGAGTAATGCTTGAATATCTACTTCAGCTACAATGGACACAAAATACTTCCCTGATGGATTCCGTCTAATCGTAGCATTCAAAATGCGTCCATCTACTTCTCTGGACTTGGCAAAGCGAACCCATCCCAACTTGGGCAGTTTGAGTTGATTTCCATGGATCGCAATGTTCCCATGGGTCTGTTTGGTTGTATACGATTGGATAGGATTCTTTTTACTCTTAAAATGCGGTATTCGATTTTGCTTTTTATAATAACGTGTATAGGCATCATGTAGATTTTCCACTGATTTTTGTAAAGAGATACTATCCACTTCTTTTAAGAAAGGATAGTGTTGCTTTAATTCTTTTAAATCTTTGATCGAAGTGTACTTATGAAAATAAGCACCTTTCCAATTATTTTGAGGGAGCTGTCCATTTTGAACCATTTGTTCGCAGATATACCAATAGGCGTCTTTTTGCTGTTGCTTGCTCAAGAAAAAGTTAAACACAAAGCGAGTACATCCCAAGGTTTTATGGATTAAGGTGATTTGTTCCTTGGTTGGATAGATACGAAATTTAAAAGCTTTGTGATGGTTCATCATGTACACCTGCTTTGGTTAATATTACCTTGATTATAGAACATATGTACTGATTTAGAAAGACAAAACCATTTTGAGAACACTCATGACTGAAGTCACGAGTGTTCTCAAAATATTAATAAAAGGTTCGATGTTTCATATTCACCTTTTGCATGGCCGCGACGGCTGTGATCACTCCAGATTTCTATTCCTGGTAGACCTGAATGAAATCCCCCTCAATTACAATCTTGGGGCGACCAAATTTAACCCTTTCTGCTTTAGCTACTTCTATTCCTTCAGCTTGCCGCTGCCGATTCTTCTTCCGTTCTTGCTCAGCAACGTATGCTAGTAGACTTAAGAACTGATCCTCCATTACTTTACCAAAGTCTCCCATGGTCCGAAAGCTCTGAGAATTAAATAGCTTCTCGTTATCCAAACAAATGATATCCGCTTTTAACTCCCGCGTAATATATTTCCATTCCTTCATGATTCCGTCATAGTCTCGCCCAAGACGATCCAGTGCATCGATATAAACCAAGTCACCCTCTCGGATCATTTGAAGCATAACCTGATACTGTGGTCTATTGAAATCCTTACCACTTAATTTATCTACAAATATAAACCATTCCTCAATACCTAATTCACGAAATTTAATAAGCTGTCGTGTTTCATTTTTGTCTTTTGCGGAAACACGTCCGTATGCCAATTTCAAAGTGTCTCCCTCCTCTTTTTTTCGTGCCAAAAACTAACGGTTCATACATGGCACATGCCCAAAGTGATTTCAAGGGATTTTGACACAATAAAACAAGTCATTTTTGCTAATGCCTAAAAGCATGCTTTTAGACATGAAAAAAATCTGCAACGATCAATCAGTCACAGTTAGATAATTTCTTGTTTTTAAAAAAACTACATACGCTTGCATACGGTCTAAAACTAGGTTTTTATTGGCTATACTAGTCATAGAATGGGGGAACAAAGCCGATGATATGGATATTATCAATTGCTTTACTGAGTCTCTTTGGATGGGTTAACGCTTTAATTATTCGATTACGAAAGGGAAACACAGCTTATAATAAATATATATTTTGTGCAGCCATCATTTTGTACGCGACGTGTAACTTCATTCTAGAACAATCCTTCGTATACAAAACGATATTTAACCTGATCTTTATCGTTTACTCTTTGATCGCGATCCCATTACATATTTGGCTTATCGTCTCTTGGACAAAAGAAAAGAAAAAAACATTCCCAACAGTTTAATTATGAGAAAAGACAAGAGGCTATGAACGTTAAATTGAGTGAGATGAGGAGGGAATCTTACTCTTGGCGATGTTCGGAATGGAAATCTTCCGAACATCGCCAAGAGTTATAGACTGAGCCTTGAAATTGAAACAGCGACAGCCAAGGACAAGAAAATAAAGTCCTAGACTGTCGCTGTTTTATTGAACTAACGTGTCCCGTTAGTTTAATATGTTGGTGTTTTTTGTTAGATTCCAATTCTTATTAGGGCTAGATCTGCTGTTATTACAGACCCGTCGGCATTGTTTAAATCAATGTACCAGTTGCCTTCTTGTTCGAATCCCCACTGCATTTCTCCCCCATAGATAGTTCCAGGAGGAATTGAAGCTTCAATCCATTTATTATCTAAAGGGGACCTTAGCCGAAGATTCAAATCCTTCAAACCTCTATTATTCACATATAATTGTAGTAACTCTTTTTTTCCATCAGCGCTTGCCTTGTACTCAAAATAACTTGAGCCTTGACCGTTAGCAATTATCGATAGATTATAAACAAACGTCTTTAACACTTTGTCATCTGGCATCGCCTGTACTTCGAACGGATGTACAGAAGGTATTTCAGATGAGGGACTTAATGTAATATCCTTCACTTCTTTTATTGTGATTTGCTCTTTGAATTGGATTTGACTTGAACTATTTAAAGAATAAAAGTATATTTCTACAGCACAAACACCTATAACAAGCGTCAGCAGACAACCATAGATCAATCTTTTCTTACCCACTTTACTGCCCCCTCTAACTCAAAACACTTAATAGTAGACTTAACCACGTTATCCTGCCCGTCCCTCGGTTTTAAGGGTTTATCTCATATATACTCACTCATTCGCAGGATTTCGTCGCCTTGGAATACAGTTGCTGTTCGGAGAGTAAGCTCATTAGACACCGTTGTACTAATCTTG